>JAAYXX010000011.1 GCA_012515695.1 Chloroflexota bacterium | reverse complement strand
GCACCCCGGGTTTTTCTAAGAACCAAGCTAACGGGCATTCACATTCGCATTATCCTTTGGGTAGGGCGGCGAGCCTGCTGGTCTAGGCTTCTATTTCTGCTTCGCTCATCGAGGGCTGCAGCAGCTTCCATTGAGGTACTTTAAAGATGCAGCCCTTGCTATCGTACTGTCGTCCCAATGGCGCTGTTACTTCAAAGCGCAGGCAGTTACCGACGCGATCTAACAGATTCTTGGCCGAGTCAGCAAGCCAAAGGGTCACAAAATAGGCTCCCGGCGCCAGTTCTATATCGGGGAATGTGACCTCTACTTCCTCCAAAGGCCGGGCATCCTCTATGACGAAACCGGCGTCAGAACTCGGGCAGTTGTACAGCATTACCCCCTGCGCGTTACGCACAATCAGCGATAGATGATATCTTGAACCCGCGGTGAGCCGCAGTTGCATTTTGAACACCAGGGTCTCCCCTGGCAGCACAATACCATTATTGTTGCCCGGAATGGACCGGTACGACAGTCTGACGAAACGCTCTGATCCCTTGGTAGTCCTCTCAACGGACCATTCAGTCAGGTCAACCTCAGAACTTGAAACGCTGCCATTCTCCAGGTACTTTTGCACGATACTGGGCGTGCTGCCTTCTGCCGCAAGGCTTCCGCCCTCAAGCAAAAGCGATCGCGTACACAGTTCACCGACCGCGCCCATATTATGGCTCACAAACAACACCGTGCGCCCCTCGCGGGCCACGTCGCCCATCTTCCCCAGGCATTTCTTCTGGAACTGGGCGTCGCCCACCGCCAGCACCTCATCCACGATGAGGATTTCCGGGTCCAGGTGCGCCGCCACCGCAAACCCCAGCCGCACATACATCCCGCTGGAATAGCGCTTCACCGGGGTGTCCAGGAATTTGTCAATCTCGGCAAAGGCTACGATCTCGTCGAACCGTCGGTCAATCTCGGTCTTGTGCATGCCCAGGATGGCGCCGCTCAGGTAGATGTTCTCTCGGCCAGTCAGCTCCGGGTGAAAGCCAGTGCCCACCTCCAATAGCGACCCCACCCGGCCATACAAATCGGCCAGCCCCTCGCTCGGCTCGGTGATGCGAGAAAGTATCTTGAGCAGGGTGGACTTGCCCGCGCCGTTGCGCCCGATCACTCCCACCACCTCGCCCCGCTTCACCTCGAACGAGACATCCTTCAGCGCCCAGATGATCTCCTCGTCGCCGTTGCGGCCCTTGCGGCCCAAAGGGTCTCGCAAGAAGTGCACCAGTGCATCGCGCAGCGTATCGTGGCGCTCCTGGGCTGTGCCAATGCGGTACATCTTGCCCAGGTTCTCCACGCGGATCGCAACATCACTCATAACAGCCCCATCCCCTCACACAATATCAGCGAACGAGCGCTCGGTGGAGCGAAAGAAATAGGCCCCGCTAACCAGCACCGCCAACGCAATCACCACCGAAACGGCCAATAGCGGCATCGAAAGGGGCGTGCTCGCGCTTCCCAGCAAGGCCCAGCGAAACCCCTCCACCACGCCGGTCATGGGGTTCAGGCTCAACAAAAAGTGGTACTCACCGGGGATCAGACCAGACCCATACACCACCGGCGTCAGGTACATCCAGACCTGCACCAGGAAAGGCAGCAGGTAGTTGATGTCCCGGTAGCGCACATTGAGCGCCGCGAGCCATAACCCGAAACCGAGCGCCGTCAGCATCGCCAGCAGGATCAGCAGGGGCAGCACGGCCATCCGCGCCGTGGGCGCTATGCCAAACGCCAGCATCATCCCGATCAGCACAATGAACGACACGAGCAGGTCCGCCAGACCCGACAGCACGCCGGAAATGGGGATGATCAGCCGTGGGAAATAGACCTTGGTGATCAGGTGAGCGCTGCCCACCACGCTGGTAGACGAGCGGGTCAGCGCCGACGAAAAATAGTTCCAGGGCAGCAGCCCGGCCAGGGCGAACACGGGGTAGGGCACGTCGCCGGTGGGCACCTGCAACAACAGGCCGAACAGCACGGAGAAAATGGTCGTACTGACCAACGGCTGCAACAAAATCCACAGCACGCCCAGCATGGTCTGCTTGTAGCGCACCTTTAGATCGCGCCACACCAAAAAGTAGAGCAACTCGCGGTATTCCCACACCGCCCGCAGGTGCAGCGTGGCGATGCCCCGCGTGGGGCGGATGGCTACCGTGGGCTTTTTCGGGGCGGCCTGCGCCAGATCGCCCGGCAATGTCATTCCCGATTCCGAACTCGACATGCGCTCTCCTCGCTCAATTCCGTCTCCTGTAATACTTGCCGCCCTGCTTCGACAATGAGCGCAGGACCAGGATTCCGCCGAGCAGCATTATAACCACGAGAATGCCCCCAATGCCCATCAGGGGCAAGGACAGCGGCCCCAGCTCCACCGCCTGCGCGCTCGGCGGGGGCGCGGGGTTGATGGTCGGCGTGGGCTGCGGTGCAGGCGTCCCCTCGGTCGAGGGCGTGGGCGAGACAGTAGGCGCGGGCGTCACCATCAGCACCGGCATCTGCTCCACCGCCGGGATGGCCCGCTGCGTATGAAACAGGCCCATCTGCCCGACAGTATCCCCATCCGTGGCGCGCCCATCGGGTGCAGCGCCCCCTCGCAGCACGACGTGCAATTGTCCGCGAGAAGCCAGCATGGCGGTCACCACATCCGCGCGATCCGCCATACCTCCAGCTGCCGTCTGGCCCAGGCTATACCGCTCCAGGGTCTCCCATTGGTGAGACTCGTTGCTCCAGGTCGTATGCAGCAACACCGGCTGCCCCACATCGTCCGGGCCGACGCCCAGCAGGTGCAGCCCGCCCGCCAGATCAGACACCAGCGCCGGTCGGCCCCAGATAGCGGTGAACCCGCGCACCCGTATGGGAGGTGCCCAACTGCGCCCCCCATCCACCGACCAGCGCCCGCTCCACGCGCCGCTGCCTGTGGCGTCGTACCATATCAAGTGCACGTTCCCCTGGCTCGCCACCGCTACTTGTGGATAGTCTCCCCCCTCCTCTGAAATGAGGAATGCAGATGACCAGGTCTCGCCAGCGTCGTAGGAGCTGGCAAAATAAACCCCTTCGGTCATGCTGCCGTCCAGGGTAGCACGCACACACGCCACATACAGCGCGCCGTCCACGTCCACCGCTACTGTTGGCCGATCCACCCTGGCCCACCCGGCGGCCTCTGCGTCCAGGACTGTGTGCAGGGGCGACCAGGACACGCCGCCGTCATCGGAGCGCAGGTAGTAAATGCCCCGCCCCTCGTTGAGCGGCACAGCGTACACCAGATGCAGGTTGCCGCCCAGATCAGCCACCAGATGTGGCGCAGAACCAACGCTCTGTCCTCTTTCCGGGCCGGGCAACGCCACCGGCTCGCTCCATCCCCCCGCCGTCGAGCCATCCCGCAAAAAAGCGCTGCTATAGTAGATCTGACCGTTCGCCCCACCGCTCCAGACGGCATGAAGATATTCGCCAGCCGCCACCAGACAGGGCTGCTCGGCCCGGCCATCGGGCGAACTGAGCACCTGGGCGGGCGGAATCCAGCGAGTGCCATCCCAGCGGGTATAGGTAAGCGTCCGCCCCCCCGTCGCCCCTTGGGCGAGGACGACGCCTCCGGAGGAAGTGAGGGGTACATCCACCGCCCCGCCCCACAGCACGTGTACATGGCCCTCAACATCGGCGGCGATGGACGGCAAACCGGGGTTCTCCTGCCCCGAAGAGATCAAGGTCGGCTCTGACCAGGGCGGAGGCGGCGCAAATATCCAATCCAGCCCGGTGGCTTCTCGCTGCAAAGCCCAGACCTCGCCATCCTGCCCCTGGCCGACGAGCAGCATCTGCCCCTCGATTATGTCCAATTGCAACGCCCCAAGCCAGACCGTCCTCCCCGTCTCGGCATCTCGGAAACTCATCTCCAGACGATGCAGTTCGGACCAGCCCATTATATCGGGGCGCGTCTTCTGAGAGGCATCCCAGGCAGCCAGCGTCAGGCCCGGGCTGCCCGCGCCCACCACGAGCAGCGCGTTACCCTGCCCAGCGTAACGCAAAGCCACCTCTTGGGTACTGGCGCTCAGGTCATCCAGCACGCGCCGGGGGGTATCCCAGGTGCGACCACCGTCAGACGAGTGTTGTTCATAGAGCGCGGTTCCATAGCCTGCTCGCGCGCCCTGCCAGAGTGCCAGAAATGCGCCATTGCCCACCGCCACCAGTTGCGGTAGGGTCACGTCAGGCACAGTCACGTCGCTGGGCCGCTCCCATGTAACGCCGCCATCTGCCGAGTTCGCCATGAATGTGCGCTCCAGGCGCGGGTCATTCCAGGCTGCCACAACATGCTCCTCGCCGTCCGCCGCCCCAGTCAGGTGTACCTGCTCCGCCAACAACAATCGGGCATAGATGGAAGGATAGAGAGCCTGCCGCGCCGACCAGTCAACCGCGCCAGCGGCAAGCGATGCGTAATACACCCCTGCGGGCGCGCCGTTGGTATGCGTGGGCCGCACGTATAGCAGGTGCAGCCGTCCACTCGGATCGGTAAAGGTTCGCCAGACCAGGGCCGATTCGGCCACCGCTCGCGGCTCTGACCAGGCAGATTGCCCAAGCGACAGGGCGCTGTGCATCAAGGCATACTGCACTGACTGCTCGTCTTGAATGCTCCCCGGATCACTGGGAAGCACCATCAGCCAGAAGGCATGTGCCCGCCCGCGTCCATCACTTACGATCTGGGGCATCTGGGCCAGAGGCCCCCGCACGGTTTCAAGCTGCTCCGATACCCTTTCCACGGCTTTGGTGACCAGAATGGGGCTGGCAGTAGCCGGAGACCACGACTGCCCATTGTAATAGGCGCTCATCAGCCCATCGAACTGGTCCCACCAGAAAACCTGACAGGTTGCGCCTTGACCAGCCACCAGAACGGGCTGGGAGGCCGAACCAGAACGCGAGAGGTTGGTCGGCTCGCCCCACTCTGTCACCGGGGCCACTGGAGTCGCTACGCTCGGAAGGCTCGCCGCGCTCGGAACGCTCGTGGCGCTCTCAGGCTCGCCGGACGTAGGGAGGTAGGCTTCCTGCACTCCCTGGACGGGCAGGCGCACAGCCCAGACACGATTGTTCGCGTCGCGCCCCACCAGCGTAAGGGTCTCGCCCTGCAAAACTGCCCGCCAGGCGCTCACCTGGATGGAATCGTCCGCCGGGCCATCCGCCGTATCCGTTGCGCGCAGCTCGATGCTCTGCACTTTCGGCCACCCGACTGTCTCCGAATCGCTGGCCTGCTCTCCATCCCAGATGAACAGGTCAAGCGTCCCCGGTTGGCTGCCCGCCAACATCCAGACTTGACCATTTGGCAAGGGCAGCAGGGTAATCCCCTGCATGCTCATCGCCCAGGAGTCCATCACTTGCTCAGGGTCGCTCCAGGTCTGGCCGCTATTTAGCGAGCGTTGCTGGTAGATACCGGTAGCCAACCCGGAGCGGCTCGCCTCCCATAGCAACAACAGCTCATTTTCGCGCCCTGGGATGATTTGCGCCCGCCGGGCGTTGAGGTCAGAGGTCCCCACGGGTTGAGGTTCCTGCCAGTTCCGGCCCCCATCATCGGACGAGGTAAGCATCGCCTGATTGGTCTGCGGGTCGTCCCAGGTGGCGTACACGTCCCCCTTGGCGCTCACCGCAATCTGCAAGCCCGCCGCTTCTCGGGTATTTCGGAAATCGGGCGATGTGGACAGGGCCACAGGAGGGGTCCAGTTCAGGCCGCCGTCGAACGAACGCTGGTGATACACCCCCGCCGGGCGATTCGCCGTATCTGTCGGGCAAAAATAGATCAGGTAGAGCGCCCCGCCGGTGGTAGCAGCGACGCTCCACGCCGTGGCCGCATCGGTCACCTGCTTTGGTCGGTCCCAGTTCGACGTGCCCACAGCCAGCCGACTGTGCAGCAAAGGCCGAGCGCCTTTCCTGGCGTCCTCCGCGCCAAGCCAAAAGGCGTGCGCCCATCCCAGGCCATCGTCAATGATGGCGGGCATTTCGCCGACACGCGCAGCATATCCCGCGCCCTCCGCCTGTTCGGAAAGGGGTGCAATCTGCGACGCTTCGGGGGGCAACCATTGGCTGCCATCATAGACAACCGTCGTCAATCCCTGCGACTCGTCCCACCAAAAAGCCTGCACCTTGCCCTGCGGCCCCGCAACCACCACCGGCTCGGTGGTTGATGGCGCGTTGGCAATACTGACAGCCTGAACCCAGGCGCTCTCCCCGGACTGGGCGCGCACCGCTGCCTTTGGTAGCATGGTCGCAGCCAGCCACAGCAGAGTCAGCAAGATCGCCTTGATAGCTTTTGAGTGAATCGTCTTGATGATTGCGGTTTGCATCTGCACTAGTTCGCCGTCATGCGCTTTTCCGCTTCGGCGCGCCAATATTGGGAATGCTCATCGTCGGGGTCTAGCAGCAGCGCCGTCTGCCAGGCGTCATGCGCCTGCTGCCAGCGTTCGTCTACATAGTACGCCCACCCCTGGCCCAGCAGCCGGGAATGCGCCCAGGTCAGCCCGCGTATGGTCTCGGCGGCGCGCTCCACGTCGCCCGTAGCCACCAGCGCATCTCCCAACAATAGCCGGGTAACTGAATCGCGGTGCCCGGCGCTCCATACGGGTTCCATCTGCTCCCGCGCCTGATCATACTGCCCACGCGCCAACAGGATCGTCGCCAACCGCTGCCGGGCCGTCACCTGAGCCGGGGCGATCCGCCTGGCCCTTTCCAACAGGGCAATGGCGCGGTCCAGGTTCTCTTCTCGACGCACCTGCTCCATAGGTCGCTCGTCAAAGTTCGCCTGATCATAGCTCCCCAGTTCGACCCGCGATTGCTCCACCGCGCCCAGACTGGCATAGAATTGGGCAGCCAATGGCCCTCGATAGGTGAACCCCAACAACAGAAGCACCAGGCCCGCTACCACGGGCAACCATCGCCGGACAGCCGTTCTCTTGGAGACGACATCCTCCGAGTGGCTTTGCTGCGGCGCTATGTGAGAGGCTGCCAGAATCAGCCCGAATGGCAATGCCATGAATACGCGGCTGCCGTATTGGATGTCGTCCACCAGGCCGTGGAGCAGTTGCACCGCCAGGACAGCCAGCCCCGCTTCCAACAGCCAGGCCACGGCAGGAGTGGCCCGTCGGTGACAGCGCAGCGCGTAACCCACGGCCACCGCCACCAACAAGAGATAACCCAGCAGCCCCAATACCCCCTGCTCGATGAGTAAGTCTACGAACAGATTATGGCTGTGGGTGGTGTGCCCCACGTGGATCAGCAGGGTATAGATCGAGTACTGCATCTCGAACGTGCCCGGCCCTGTCCCGATGGGAATATAATCGCGGGCCAGCAGCAACGCATTCTGTAGCAGCGCCAGCCGATTATGCAGCGCCCCTGAACCGGGCAAATCCCCCAGCAGCACCAGCGCCCCCGCCAGAGCCGCCAACCCTGCGCCCATTATGATGAGCGCGGCCATCACCGTTACGCGGAGCCGCCAGGCCCGCCGGGGCGAATCAGCTTTGCGACGAGCATAGCGTCCCAACAGCCGCCAGACTATCCACAGCGCCGCCACCGTGCCCAGCGCCATCCACGCCCCACGCGACACACTGAGCAATAGCCCCAGCGCCGCGATGACCCCACAGACCCCCCAGCCTGCCAACGCCGCCCGCTTGAACCAACGCCCCTGCCCACTTGCGTCCCGCGCCAGTGCGATCAAGGGCACGTACAGCAGAAGCAGGCTCGCCACAGTCCCGCCCACGATGTTGGGGTGGATGGGATGGGTGCCGACTTGAGGCATAAAGCGGGCAATGGCTGTCTCGGCGTCGAACAGCAAGGGAATCTTGACCGGGTACTGGTCCCACACGTTGCTCGCCAAAAAGTACAGGGTCAGCGCCGGGGCCAGCAGCGCGAACAGGGCCAGCGCGACATACAGGTGCCGCGTATCGGGCTGGTGCGCGATAGCCCAGTAAATGCCTATGGCGGACACGATGGACCAAAGACCAGCCCAGGCCAGATTGCGGTCATACGCGGCCCACACGCCAACGCCCGCCGACAGCAGGAACAACGCCAGCGCCACACTGAAAACCGAATACTCGACGCGCAGCCCGACAGCCGCCCAGCGCGCGCCCCACAGCAGTGCCAGCAACACCAGCGGCCAGGGGCCAACGCCACCCACCAGCCCCTCGCCTGCCGCATACCACAGGCCAGCAGCAACGCACGCGCATCCCAGCTCTAGCAAAGGCAACAGCGCCTTGCCTGCCCAACCCTTCCGCCGTGGCGCAACATGAGCCGCCGAGATCACTCTCGCACCCAACCCAGTGTCTCCAGGCCAATGTTCACCGCTGAGCGCCACAGCGACGGGCTGCCCAGCAGCATCTTGGCATAAGTAAGCATGGGGCCGGGGCGAAACGCCCATTCTCTGAACGCCCGCCGCGCCCAACGTTCCAGGTCTTCCGCCTTTAGATTGGGATAGTCCAACACCGTCGAGCGGTCCATGTCCACCTGTTCCCAGCGCGTGCCGGGGCGGAACCAGCCATTCTCCACCACCTCGAAAAAGAAGGGCGTGCCAGGGTGCGGGGCGGCAATGTGGAACAACACCAGGTCCAGCGGCAGCCGCTTGGCATAGGCGATAGACTTGCGAATAGACTCTTCCGTCTCGCCGGGCAGCCCGATGATGAAATACCCCCAATTCTTGATCCCCGCCTGATGCGACCAGCGCAAGGCTTGTTCCACCAGGGCGGTGGTCGTGCCCTTGTGCATGCGTCGCAACATGGCGTCATCCCCCGACTCGATCCCCCAGGAGATCATCCAACATCCGGCCCGGCCCATCATCCGCAGCATTTCTTCGTCTACAAAGTCTACGCGGCTGTTGCATGTCCAGCGCACAGGGAGGCGCTTTTGCAGGATTCCCTCGCAGATGCCCAGCACGTGCTCCCGGTTCACCGTGAACAGGTCCGCATACATATGAATGCTGCGTACACCCAGACTCACCAACTGCTCGATTTCGGCCAGCACATGCTCCGGCGAGCGAAAGCGCACCGAACGCCCATAGGAAACGTGTTTGATGCAGAACCGGCAGCCCGCCGGGCAGCCCCGACTGGTGACGACAAAGGCGTATGGCCCGCGCACCAGCGGCGCGCAATATTGCTTGAGCGGCAGCAAATCGTGGCGCGGCAAGGGCAGGTCGTCCAGGTCGCGAATAAAGGGGCGCTCCGGGTTGATAGCGACCTCGCGCCCGCGCCGCCAGACCAACCCCCGAATGCGCGCAAGCCGGGCATCCATATCGCCCTCCAGCCACGCCGGTTGCCACGCGGGGTCCGCCTCAGT
>JAAYXX010000085.1 GCA_012515695.1 Chloroflexota bacterium | reverse complement strand
CGCCGAACGCCTAGCACTAAAGTGCCAGGCTAGTAGTTGAAAAAGCGCACTAAAGTGCACTATGGAATAGCCAACCCGTTTCAACGGGTTTCTGCTTTCCGCAGCCTGGGAATTCATTCCTCGGCATATATGCCGCTGGCTGGGCCGAGCGAGCAGTAGCAAGGCCAGCGCTGCCTCGGTTACCGAGCTATTTTGTTAAAACTCATAAACCGCCCATCCCAATGGCTGTTACCGAACTATTTTGCCAAGATTCGTACCCAATGCGCCTACCCTTCGCGGAGAGAACACCCATGCCAGACAACGTCCAAGCCGCCCTGCCCGAGCGCATCACAACCGAAACAGCCCTGGAAGAATTGCTATCCCGCCCGGACCCGGCCCTGGTGGCGTCGCTGGGCCGCCTGGAAGGCGACCTGCTGATCCTGGGGGTGGCGGGCAAGATGGGGCCTACGCTGGCCCGTATGGCGCGGCGCGCCCTGGATGCGGCGGGCAACCCCGCCCGCGTGATCGGCGTCTCTCGCTTTTCCTCGCCGGGCATCCGCGAACAGTTGGAGGCGGCGGGCGTCCAGACATTGAGCGCCGACCTGCTCGACCGGCAGGCCGTGGCCCAACTGCCCGACGCGCCACACGTGATCCTGATGGCCGGGCGCAAGTTCGGCTCTACCGGCGGCGAGCCGCTCACCTGGGCCATGAACGCCTATGTGCCCGCTCTGGTCGCTGAACGCTATCGCGCCTCGCGCATCGTCGCCTTTTCCACCGGCAACGTCTACGACCTGTCGCCGGTCAGCGGTGGCGGCTCCACCGAGACAACGCCACCCCATCCCATCGGGGAATACGCGCAATCTTGCCTGGGCCGCGAGCGAATCCTTGCCCACTTTGCCCAGCAAAACGGCACGCCGATGACTCTGATGCGCCTGAACTATGCCGTGGAACTGCGCTACGGTATCCTGCTAGACGTGGCCCGGCAGGTGTTCGCGGGCCAGCCCATAGACCTGACGATGGGCAACGCCAACGTGATCTGGCAGGGAGACGCCAACCGCTACGCCCTGCGCTGCCTGGAGCTGGCCGCCAACCCGCCCACCATCCTGAACGTCACCGGCCCGGAGATTATCTCCATCCGCGCCATCGCCCGCCAGTTCGGCGAGTTGTTCGGCGTCGAGCCGCGCTTCCAGGGGCAAGAGGCCGACACCGCCCTGCTCAACAACGCCGCGCGCGCCCATCGGCTGTTCGGCTACCCCTATGTGCCGCTGGGTACCATCGTGCGCTGGGTGGCCCACTGGGTAAGCATCGGCGGGGCAACGCTGGACAAACCGACCCATTTCCAGGAACGCGAAGGCAAGTTCTGATCCCTGTCATCTCGCGGCCCAGAATACTCAACGGAGTGCTGCTATGTCGACCAAACCCTTACCCGATCCCCGCGTAATGTCTCTGCTGCGGCAGGGCGTCGTTATTCCCGCGCACCCGCTGGCCCTGACGGCAGAGCGCCAGTTGGACGAGCGCCATCAACGCGCCCTGACCCGCTACTATTGCGCGGCTGGCGCTGGGGGGGTGGCCGTAGGAGTCCACACCACCCAGTTCGCCATCCGCGACCCGCGCTATGGCCTGTATGAGCCGGTGCTGCAACTGGCCAGCGAAACGGTGGAGACATACATGGCGCAATATGGCAAGCGGTTGGTCCGAGTGGCCGGTATCTGCGGGGATACGTCTCAGGCCCTGCGCGAGGCTCGCTTTGCCGTCGATACGGGGTACGATCTGGGGCTGCTCAGTCTGGCGGCCCTGCCCAACGCCGACGACGACACGCTTATCGCCCATTGCGAGCGGGTCGCGGAGGTGATTCCCCTGTTCGGCTTTTACCTGCAACCCTCCGTGGGCGGGCGCGTGTTGGGCCTGGATTTCTGGCGACGGTTCGCCCAGATCGAGAACGTCATGGCGATCAAAATCGCCCCGTTCAACCGCTACCAGACCCTCGACGTCATCCGGGCGGTGGCCGAAGCGGGCCGCGCCGGGGATATAGCCCTCTACACGGGCAACGATGACCACATCCTGCTCGACCTGCTGACCCCCTACAACGTCATGGCAAACGGCAAGCCCGTCGAGCAGCGCATGGTGGGGGGATTGCTGGGCCATTGGGCCTGCTGGACGCTGCGCGCCGTGGAGCAGTTGAATGCCATCCACCGCCTGGTCGAACGAGGCGAGCCGCTGCCCTCGGAATGGTTGCGGCTGGCCGTGGACGTGACCGACGTCAACGCGGCGCTATTCGATCCACAGCACAACTATGCCGGTTGCCTGCCGGGTATCCATGAAGTGCTGACGCGCCAGGGGCTAATGGCCGGGCGGTGGTGTCTGGACCCCCACGAAGACCTTTCGCCAGGGCAACTGGAAGAGATTGACCGCGTGTACCAGATCTACCCGCGCCTGAATGACGACGCATTCGTCGCCGAACACCTGGACGAGTGGTTGAGCTAGGCGGCGAGGAGGTGAGGTTTCTCCCCCATTGGACCGCCGCCATCCTTGGCGGCTTGATGCCGGCTAGAAGCCGGCGGTCCTTATCCCCCTCAACCACCCTCTCCCCCGGCTGTACCCAGCCGCCCGGCATGCATGCCGCACTCTCCCAAGGGGAGAGGGAGTAGGCGCGCCTGCTTCTCCCCCTTTCCCTTCCCCCCCTCTCCAGATTTGGAGAGGGGGCCGGGGGGTGAGGTTTGACCGGGCGGTGAGGTTTGTCCGAGGTCACGTTCGGGCGCCGTCCAGGCGACTATCAATGCCCTCGCTCTGCTCCAACAGGCGGCGAATGGGCAACTGGCGCGGGCAATGCGCCTCGCACAGCCCACAGTCGGCGCAGCGGCTCTTATCGATAAACAGCCTGCCGACCCGCTCCTCGCTCAACCATTCCGTCAGCCCAAATACGCGCACATACTGCTCGCGCCGTATCAACTCGGGGATGTTCATCCCGCTCGGACAGGGGAGGCAATACCCGCAGCCCGTGCAATACTCCTCCTGCAGAAGCCACCCCTCATCGCGGCAGCGCGCCCGCTCCCCCAGGCTCATCGCGCTGAACTGCCGGGCCGCCGCCACATTGAGGTCAAACTGCGCCAGCGACGTAGCCCCCGGAATCACCACCGTCACCGGATGCGCCCAGATGAACTGGATGGCCCGAGTCAAGTTGTGGAACATGTGCCCGTAGGAAAAAGGCTTCATAATAATCGTGCCCATGTCGAGCTTTTGCGCCAGATCGAACAGCCCCAGGGCCGGGTCCTGTCCATATCGGCGGCGCACCACGTTATAGGGCACCATCAGCGTGGCGAACAGGCCGGTCTTGATGGCGCGGGCCAATACGGTGGGGTAGTGGCTGGTGATCCCCAGAAAGCGCACTTTGCCCTGCTCCTGGGCCTTGATCATCTGCGCCAGCACGCCGCCGGGGTCCTGCAAAGCGTCGAACGCCTCGTCGCTGGTGACATAGTGCAACTGGCACACGTCAATATAGTCCGTGCCCAGCCGCCGCAGCGACGCGTCAATCTGGGCCGTGGTTCCGCGCAGTCCCTCCGGCAGACTTGCCTGTTGCTTTTCGCTGATCTCGATCTTGGACATCAAGACAAACTTTTCCCGGCGGCCACGCACCGCCCGCCCGATGGCCTCTTCGCAATTGTGATACAGGTCCAGGCAGTTGGCCCCCACATCCTCCGCCCGGTCCAGGATACGGGTCAACTCTTCCTGACTCACGCGGGTGTGGTTGGCTCCGCCCAGCCCCAGAATAGCCACTTCCAGGCCCGTTTTCCCCAAGATGCGCCGTTCAATCATGATGCTCTCCTCATAGAGTGTTCGACCCAGTGGGTTCGGGAATGGTTGGAGTATCCGCCCATTCCCTCAGCCTGTCAATTGCCACCAACGCCCACTCCTCGTTGTTTTTCGTGTGCCGCCCCCTCGGCAAATGAGATTTGGCAATACGGGCGATTCCGTGTATACTTGTTTCCAATCGGGGCGTAGCGCAGCCCGGAAGCGCGCACGGATCGGGACCGTGAGGTCGGAGGTTCAATTCCTCTCGCCCCGACCAGGAAAGAGCTTCAATTGTATGCCAATTGAGGCTCTTTTTGTTTCCCAACATCGCCTACGAAATTGGACCGCCGGCTTCCAGCCGGCATAAAGCCGCCAGAGATGGCCAATGGCACTAACATTTGATTGTCACGGACGAAAAGCGAGGTAAATGCCGAGTCCCCTCGCCAGTGGATCACCCTCATCCGCCCCTCCGGGGCACCGGCATGTATGCCGCTT
>JAAYXX010000084.1 GCA_012515695.1 Chloroflexota bacterium | reverse complement strand
CGAGACGCCGTTCTACCTGCGTAGCGCCGACGCGCCGCTGCTCGACACGGCGGCAGAGGACACCCCGCCCCGCGCCGCGATCCTGGCCGCGCTGGACAACCTGCTCTGGGACCGCGAACTGGCGCGGGCGCTGTTTGACTTGGATTACGTGTGGGAGGTCTACAAGCCGGTGGCCGAGCGGCGCTATGGCTATTACGTGCTGCCAGTGCTCTATGGCGACCGCTTTGTGGCGCGATTTGCGCCCGAACGCGACAAGCGGAACGGCACGCTGACCATCAAAGGCTGGTGGTGGGAGCCGGGCGTGAGCGTTGGCCGCGAGACGCAGGCCGCTCTGCGCGACTGCTTCCGCCGGTTCCTCGGCTATCTGGGCGCGGAAGAGCTGCGCCTTACCGACGATGCGGCGGGGCTGGGGTGGCTACTAGACGGCACGGAATGTTCATCAATCGCCACTTTTCGCCCCCAGGACGGTTAGCTGACCGAAAACGTGCCCTCGGCCAACGGCGCCCTCCAGATGTAGCCGCCAATCGCTGCCATCGGGGCGTATGCTCCAAAGCTCCAGATAATATTGGTACTCGATGAGCTGGACGCGTTCCTCTGGCTCCGGCCACCTACGAACCGAAACGAGCAGTCGTGACCCATCGGGCAACCAGGATAAGCCTGCCCCATCCAATTGCGGCACTACCTCGCGGAGCACCAGGGGCGACTGAGGCTGATCCAGGCGCACTATTTGCAAAGTGCAACAATATGGTGGGCGCGAACATTCGGGGTGGTTCACGCACTGGGTATACGCCAGCACCTTGCCATCCGGCGACCAGGCGAACGCGGCGATATGCCTGTCCCAACCGCCGGTAACTGGCATGAATTCCCCTGTCTCCCGCCGGAAAACATACAGATCATCGTAGACGCCGTGTCCATGTCGCCGTGCAGTATGAGCATCTATCAAACGCAAAGCAATGAACTGCCCATCCGGTGACCATTCCAGCCCCCCAACAGGAACGAGGCCAGCAGGCAAAGACGCTGTTGCCACCCTGCTGCCGTCGCCCCCAATGACCCACAATTCGCACTCGTCAGATGGGGTACCCATTTCGATTAACTCGGGTTTGTACTCGTTCGGTTCGATCCCACAGGCAATGCAGGCGAATTCCGAGGCAGTCGGCGACCAGACGGCATCGAGTATTGTTCGCTCTGGCAACCCGAAACGCTGAAACTGGCGCGTTTCTGCGTCGGCCAGCACGACGGAACGGATAGAGTAAACACTGATGCCCGTTTCAGGTAAGAAGAGCATATAGCGGTTTTCTGACCAGCCTCGGAAATCGCCCCAGACGCCATCCCCTGCGGGGATCACCCACTCTTCGCCGCTGATCCTATCGCGCACTTGGGAAACACAGCCGCACGCGTTTCTGTACCCATTGGCGCACTGGTAGCACTCCAGCTCGTAATGCCCATCGGGAGAACGCTCGAACCAATCCGCAAGTGGCACTCGCTGTTCGCCTGTCTCGACATCAACCACAATCGGCCGATCAGCCGGTAACCGTGGGCGATTACGACAATCGCTATCGGCCCACTGAGCGTATCGCTGATAGTAGCGAAAGTGCTGGTCATCCACCCAACCAAGGCCAAGCAGATCGTTACAGTCATCCGGCTCAACGATCGGATGCACACTCCCGTCTACCAGGTTCAACAAATTGAGGAGGGTTGTTCGAGCTTTTTGGTTCCTGACCCAATAAGCCACCCTACGGCCAT
>JAAYXX010000083.1 GCA_012515695.1 Chloroflexota bacterium | reverse complement strand
TGCCCATCCTGCAACATCTGCAAGCAGGTGGGGAAATACAGCGCCGGGGAGGCAAACGACGCCCGCAACTGGGCCTTGTTAAAGTGGAAATCGTTGGCGTTCAGAGTGATCTGCTCCCGCTCGCCGTATTCGATGCCGATGAACGACACGATACCGCCATAGTTCATCACGTCCAGCGTCTCTGGAATGACCCGCGGCGGCGCCGTGACCAGCGCGCGGTCTACCACGTGTTGCCTGTGCGGGATGCCCCCGGCGATCCGGTTCTTGCGGTAGGGATAGGCCGAAATCGGCGTTTCCTGCACGCAAAAAGCCTCGTCGGCGCCCATCAACGTGGCCGTATCCAGGCGCTTGCCGGGCCGCGAATGAGCGGCATACACCCGCCCGGCTCCCACTCGCCGCGCCAACGCCACGCCCATCAATCCAATCGGCCCCATGCCCACCACCAGCACGTCGTTCCCCGGCGCAATGGCCGCCGTATAGACCATATCCAACGCCACGCCCATCGGCTCTACCAAGGCCGCCTGGTCAAACGTCAGCCCCGTATAGGGCACCACCGCCTCTTCCGGCGTCAGGATATACTCGGCAAAGCCCATTGTCGCGTTGCCCCAGTAGTTGGGGCCGGTGTTGCACAAATCCACGCGCCCATCCCGGCAGGGGCCGCAATACCGGCAAAACGTGCCGCTCTCCAGCGCCACGGTGTCGCCCTCGCGCACCGTACGCAGCCCCGCCCCGGCCTGGGCCACAACGCCCACCACCTCGTGGCCGAAAGGTTGCCAATCGGTAGCCTGGCTGCGGGCCGCGTGTACGTCCGTGCCGCAAATGCCACACCGCTCTACCTTGACCAGCATCCAGCCGGGACGCACCTCTGGCACCGGCACCTCGCGAATCTGCACCTGAAAAGGCGCTTTGACAAAGGCTGCTTTCATCGTTGCGACCATGTGCGTTCTCCTTTTGTATTGTCACGCTGGCGATCTGTTGACCAAGACAATGCAACCGGAACCGCTATCTCTGATGGCGGCAGGGGTCAATTCTGTGCGGCGATGGGATACACGCCATACTTGTCCGCCGCCCGATACATAGCGATGGCATTCTCCGGTGGGATGGCCCGAATCAACGTGTTGCACGTAGACAGAATGAACCCGCCCCCTGGCGCGGCCACCTGAATCGTATCCCGCACCACCTGTTCCACCTCGTCCGGCGTGCCAAACGGCAGCACATAGTTGATGTCAATGTTCCCCATCAAACACAGGCGCTCGCCATAGGCCGCCTTGATGCGGGCGATATCCATGTTGGCCGAGGGTTGCAGCGATTGCAGCCCATCGTAGCCACAAGCCACAATATCATCCAGCACCGTGGTCAAGTCGCCGTCGCTGTGAAAGAACACCGGCACATCCCGGTGGCGCTTGATCTGCTCGATCTGCCACCGCATAAAGGGGAAAATCTCGCTGCGTAGTGTGCGCGGCGAGATGAACGTGCCCGTGTTGTGGGCAATGTCCTCCACAATCACGATCATGTCCGCGCCCAGGTCCAGGAACTTGATCGCTTTCTGCACCTCGAATTCGGCGCAGCGCTGCGCGATGGGGCGCAATAGCTCTGGCTCGGCGGGCAGGGTGAGCATGTACTTCTCAAAGCCGATCAGGTTATACACATCCTCAAAGACGCTGTTGATGATCCCGGCGGTGAAATAGTCCGTTTCCTGCACCGCCCGGCGCAACTCTTCCCCCGGAATGGCGTCCGCAGTGGGATAGCGGTATTCGCTCGCCCGCGTCAGGTCGGGGATGGGGTATTCGACCGTCTCGACGCTTACGCCGTTATCCACCAGCACGCGCCCCCACACGTCTCGCAGCAGGGCATACCCCTCTTTGGTCGTGCCGACCTGCGGGCGCGGCCAATCGCCAATCACCATCAAATCCATGTTCAGCAGCTCGTGCGCTCGCAAGCTCAACTCCCACGGCGGCAAATCCTCCCCCACCAATGCCCGCGCAAAATCGGCCTCGATGGCTACCTCTCCCTTGGGCACTCGATCCGGCTCCCGGTGGGCAATGGCTGCCCGCACACGTTCCTTTTTGTTCACGTCGGTCCTTTCTCCATGCTTGTTGGGCAATGATCAGCGCCGGTCAGCTACCGATTGGGCAGCCGCCGGGTCGCCTCGATCATGGCATAGATGTTTTCGTCCGGCGTCTCGCCGCCCACCTGATCCCCTGTGCCAACAATCAGGCGCGGCTCGCCCGCAAACGCCTCGCCGATCTCTTGCACCTGTCGCTCTACATCCGCGGGACGCCCGCGTATCAGCCCTTCTACCGTGTGGACGTTGCCGTTCATCGTAATCGCGCCGCCCAGCATCCGCCGCACCAGCGCCAGGTCCGTCACGTCCCCGCCAGGGGGCCGCTCAAAGGGGCAGATACAATCCACGCCCGTAGCAATCAGGTCGGGCAGGTTGTCCATAATCTTGCCGTGGTAGTGGATATGCACCAGCCGCCCATGACGGTGCGCCTCGTCCACGATGGCCTTGACGCCGGGCATATCCCAGCGCCGCCACAAACGCGGCCCCATCAGCGACGCGCACGACCACGAACTGGCGATAAAGATGGGCGCGTCCGCCGTCTGCTCGCAGATCAGGCGGGTCTTTTCGGCCATGTACTCGCAGAAGCGCTGTTGCAGCGCCACGTAACGCTCTTCGTGGTCCACCAGCGCCATAATGCCCTCTTCCATGCCCATCGGCTGGGCCATGAAATCAAAGAACATGCCGCCCACCATGACTTCTAGCAAATAATCCTCGCCCACCGTTTGCAGGGCGTTATGCACCTCGGTGAAATCCATCAATTCCAGGGGCGGGAAGGCCGTCTCTAGCCACGCGTCATAGTCCTGCGCCAGGTTCTTGATGGGGCGCTCGACGTGCCATGAGGGTTCCTTTACGTCATACATTCGGCAGTCGGTCAGCGTGCCGTGCCGCGTGCGGATGGTGGTGCGCTGCTGGTAGCGCCCCTTGCCGATGCTCTCGAACGTGCTGGTGGTCTCGACGTTCGGGTTAGGCTCGGTGGGCGCGACGATGCCCCACCCTTCGGTTTGATAATGCCGGAATGTCTCTTGCAGGGCCTTCCAGTGGGGAACCTGAGTCGCAAACGTAACCATGTCCAGTCCCATGAGGCGAGCGGGCAGGTAATACCAGAATTCGGGGGCTACTACGCGGCAGTCGGACCACTGGCCCAGATAGGCATTGAGCATGCGCTGGCGGGGAGTATAGGCAGGAATTGCGGTCACAGTGTTGTCCCTCCATTGGGTGTGAGCAATAGATCGGCATCCAGAGGAGCCAGGCCATTGAGCGCATTATACACAGGATGCCAATAGTGCCCAAGCCGAATCGAGCGGGGCTGGACAGGGTATTTTTGACGCTTGCCAATAAGCCGCTATGCTCAAGGGGTGATTGGTAACGGATCATCCGCATACACAACGAGGGGGCGTATGGACGAGCGCATCTCCCCGGCGGCAATTGCCTCCCGCCTGGGCACGCAGATAATTGGCCGACGACTAGAGGTACACGAGCAAATAGACTCGACCAACATCCGCGCCACGGAACTGGCGCGGCAAGGGGCCGCCGAAGGCACGCTGGTGCTGGCCGAGCAGCAGACGCAGGGCAAAGGCCGCCTGGGGCGGCAATGGCTCGCCCCGGCTGGCAGTTCGCTGCTCATGTCGCTGCTGTTGCGCCCCGCGTTGGCGCTCCCGCAGATTCACCGCGTCACCATGATCTGCTCGCTCGCCATCGTCGAGGCCACGGCCCGCGTCGCCGGGCTGCGAGCCAGCATCAAGTGGCCCAACGATGTCACCATCGGGGGGAAAAAGGTGGCCGGTATTCTCACCGAGGC
>JAAYXX010000082.1 GCA_012515695.1 Chloroflexota bacterium | reverse complement strand
TCACCCTCATCCGCCCCTCCGGGGCACCGGCATGTATGCCGCTTTCTCCCAGGGGGAGAAGGCGTTTGGCTCGGCATGTATGCCGCCCTCGCCCTTTGGGAGAGGGAGCGGCTGGGTACAGCCGGGGGTGAGGGCCACTCCGATCTTGCTCCAGCACTTGATCCGCGAAATGTTAGCGCCATTAGCCAGCTATGGCGCCGCCAGCTATGGCGCAACTATGCTCAATGACTGCATCATGGCGTCCAAGTCGGTCAGGTCGGGCGTAAACTCGTCGGCCTGGGCCGCGTTCAATTTGTCGGCGACTGCCTGGTAGTAGGATTCAAATTGCTCTACATCGGCGTCCCATCCCGGGAAGGCAACGTCATCGGCGGACGGGTTCTCTGCCGCTTCGGCGTCGGCTGGCAGGAATGCCACATTGACCGGCAGTCTGGCCGATACCCAGTAAGCGCCATCAGACGTAAGCCCTTGATACGTGTAGAAAATCTCTTGGTTGGTAACAGGTCCGACACCTTGCGCGTACAGCGTCACAAAGCGAACGCCGGAACCATTGGCGAAATCGAGGTATTGCACCTGAGTGTGGAAGACCTGGGCTGCGCCCAATAGGGGCAGCACGGGGATTTCCGCTTCGGGCGCGGCTGGCTTCTCGGCGAGCAGCGCCTGCATCTCCTGCACCCTCTGCCCGGCGGTCTCGCTCATCTCGACGTATTCGGCTACCGGGAAGACCTGGATCATGGCATCGGAAAACCCGTCCTGGATCGGGTAGTCAAGCAGGATGATCTCTGTAAAAGTTGGGTTGATGGCAAATTCGGGCGCGTCCTCCTCCTGCGAGGCGGGGACGAGGCCAGCGGTAGCCCCACTGGCGACGGCCTCGGGGATGGTGAACTCGATGCCGTTAAAGCTAAAGACGTTGCCCGACGCGGGGGCCTCTGTGGCTTCTGGCTCTGTCGGAGCAGCCGTAGGCCGGGCCTCGGTGGCTTCCGGCGCCGTTGTCGGTGCCGTTGTGGGCGGCACAGCGGTAGCCTCCGGGGGCGCTGTCGTTGGCACGGTTGTGGGGGGCGTTTGTTGCGTGCAGGCGGCCAGGGCGATTACGATGGTCAGCAGAAGCAAAACTCGGTGCATTGCAGTGATTTTCATTCTTATCCTCCTACGGTATAGAAACGGCCAAATAAGATATCAGAGCCGACTACCATGCAAGACGCTGAACCCATGAATAAGGTTTCATCAGGTTGAATCGTCCTGATAGGATCGCGAATAAATCGCGCCTATGAGACCCCCGCCTCGTCCTGCAAGTTCCATTCTAGATGGATGTCTTCTGGCTCCCTGGCGAACAGTTCCGGGTCGATAAGAGCAGCCAGCCGAAACCCCACCGACAGGTAAAAGTGAATCGTGTGTTCAGAGGGGGTGGCCGAGACGTACAAGGTGCGCGCCCCGCGAGTGCGCGCCGCTTGCGCCGCCAGCCGGACGAGCGCGCGACCAACACCCTGCCCGCGATAGGCGCGGCTCACCCACAGCCCGGCCAGGTTCAGCCGCCTAACGCCACTCGGCAGGGGCCGGTGTTCCAGCGCGGCCATGCCTACCAATAGAGATTGGTGATAGGCCCCCCAGAAGGTCGCGCCCCGATCATAGAGGGCCTGCAATTCGGCGATGCGCTGCTGTTTTTCGGCGGCGCTCCAGTCTGGCACATCCCAATGCTCTTGCTCCAAGACGAGCGTTCCGTCGCGTGGATAGTATATGCGTTCGACGGTCTCGGTGCGGTCTAGCTGCGCGAGTTGGCCGATCTCGGCTCTGGACAGGGTACGGTATTCCATAATCTCTCCAACCAGTGGACATGCGTGCTGTCTGTGTGGTACGATAGTTTTTGCCATCGCGCTCGAACTGGCGCAAGTATACCCACCGCGGGGGACAGCGCAAGCCCGCAAGAATCGAGGACCATCACCATGCACAAACTCGCGCCGAGTGCCTATTGGCAGGTCGCGCCGCTCTTTGCCGACATGGGCTGTCACCTGGCTGTGGCCGCCGTCCTGGCGGGAGACGCCGCCGGGCAGGTGTATGCAGATGACCCGGCCCACCCGCGCGCGGCCCTTGTGCGCTGCGGGTATCGCTTTTACCTGGCGGGCCAGCAGCGCGATGGAACACTCGCCGCGCTGCGCCGCCTCTTTGCTGAGCAGGTCTACCCGCAGGGGTTGGCCGCTGGAAGCTGGGGGTTTACGCTGGCCTATGCTCCCGATGACTGGCAGCGTGCCCTCGTCGAGCAAGTGTTGGCGGGCAAGCACCCCATGTTCGACTACTACCACTACTATGCCTTGCGCTTGCAGCATGACCAGCGCCCGCAACCCTCGCGCCCGCTGCCCGATGGTGTGACGCCGCGCATGGTGGATCGCGCACTGCTGGCCGAAACGCACCTGCGCCACCTGGACGAACTGCGGGAGGAAATGTGCTCCGAGCGCCCTTCGATGGAGGATTTTCTAGCCCACAGCTTTGGCGTTTGCCTGGTGCGCGGCGACGAGTTGGTGGGCTGGTGTCTGTCCGAGTACAACACGGGCGACCGCTGCGAAGTGGGCATCGCCACGCGGGAGGGCTATCGGCGGCAGGGGTTGGGCACGTGGATGGCTTGCGCCCTGGCCGAGCAGGCTCGCACGCGAGGTATTCGCCGCCTGGGCTGGCACTGCTATGCCGCGAACGCGCCCTCTGTTGCCACGGCGCTCAAGGCGGGGTTTGCGCTGGAAAGCGAGTATGCGCCCCTGTTCGCCTGGTTCGACGAGACGATCAATCTGGCGATAAACGGCAACGTGCGCTTGCAACGTGGCGAGTATGCCGACGCGCTGGAGTGGTTCGAGCGCGCCTTGGCGGCGGGCGCACAAGGGGGCTGGGTCTATTGGGGCGCTGCCCAGGCTGCGGCGGCAGCGGGACAGACGGAGACGGCGCTGCGCTATTTGCGGCAGGCGCTCGACCGGGGCGCGGTGAGCCGGGAGCAGCTCGAAACGACGGAGCACCTGCGGCCCCTGCACGACACTCCCGGCTGGCGGGCGCTGCTGGCGGGGTTGAGTGCCTGACAGTGGGGTGATTGTCCGGCAGCATCACTCGTACAGCGTTTAAAGCAGCCCTTATCACCAGATCAAGGGATAAGGGCTGTTCGCTGTCTTGTGTAGATGGGGGTGAACGCCCCGATCAAAAGGCTTCCCGCTCAAAGCGCCAGATTGCCGTCCCAATGAACAGCGCGCACCAGATCAGCGTCGCGACAACGGGGACCAGCGAGGGCAAGGGCTGTCCTGCGATCAGCGCCACGGCCAGGGAGGAATTCGGACTGTTCTGCACGGCCAATTTCCAGGGCATGACCTGGCCCAGCAGAGGAACAGCCCCGGCCAACTGGTAGGTGAACACGAGGATCATGGGGATGCCGATGACCGGGCCACCCTTGTCAAACAGCGTGCCCAGCATGATTCCCAGGGTCAGGTAGAACATCAGGCTCAGGAAGAGCAGGAGCAGGGCCAGCAGATAGGGGCCAACGGGCAGCGCACTACCCTGGGCGATGGACATCAGTGCATAGCCCGCCGCCCCCTGGAACAACACCATCATCACCAGGATACCGAGGGCGTTCGCCAGCAACTTGGACAGGATAAAGGCGCTGCGTGACGCCGGCTTGGTCAAGACCCAGGCGGCGGTGCCCGCCCTTTTCTCGCCGATGACCTCATCCTGCGCCAGGAGGATGGTGCCGATGGACAACGCTATGCCCCCAATCGTGAAAAAGAGGATCGGGCCAACGTCAGGTGTAAGAATCCCGCTGGAGTCTCGCGTGGGCGCCACAAAGAGTACTGTTGCCAGAATGCCGTTCACGATAACCAGCCAAATGAGCGTCTGCTTGATCCAATTGCGCGTGCCCCACCAATCGTGCAACTCTTTGCGGAGCATGTTCCCCAGACCTGCGCGCCACCCCTGTCCTGAGGCCGGTTGGAATACGTGGTTACTTTCCATGACCTTGCCCTCCCGTCAGCCCTAGAAAGACGTTTTCCAGATCGTACTTTTTGCGGCCAAACTCTCGCACGTACACGCGCTCATCCGCGAGCACCAGCCGTAGCAGGCGTTCCTCGGCTGCTGTCTCGTCGGTGACTGTGACTTGCCAGGTGGTCAGGTCGTCGCCGGGCATTACCTGGATCGCCGATACCCAGGGCTGAGCTGCCACCTGCGTCTGGATGGCGCTTGCGTCCCCCCGGAGTGTCAGGGTATAGATGGTCGTGCCGCTGCTCGCCAGCAATTGCTCGATGGATGCCTGGGCTACCAACTGTCCATGCTGGAGGATAGCGACCATATCGCTCACCCGCTGCACATCGCTGAGGATGTGGGTCGAATAAAAGATGGTGGTGTGCTCGCGCAGCCGCTCCATGACTTCCAGCACGTCGTGCCGTCCCTGGGGGTCCAGGGAGGCAGCAGGCTCGTCCAGAATCAGCAAATCCGGATGGTTGATCTGTGCCTGGGCAATGCCCAGACGCTGGCGCTCGCCGCCCGAAAAGCCCTTTACCAGGCGGTCGGCCTTGTCGTCCATCCCCACCAGCGTCAGGGTCTCGTCAATCCGCTCCTCGATCTTGTCCTGCGGCCCACGAAAGAAAAAGTGGGCGGTGTAGCGCAAGATTTGGCGGGCGGTCATGTGCTCATAATAGCGCGGGTCTTGGGCGAGGTAGCCGACTCGTTTGCGAATCTCCAGGCTGTCCTTCACCACATCGTAACCAAGGATCGAGGCACTGCCTGCGGTGGGGCGCGCCAGACCCAGTAGTAGCTTGATCGTGGTGGTTTTCCCCGCCCCGTTCGGCCCCAGGAATCCGAAAATCGAGTGCTTGGGCACTCGCAGGTTTAACGAGCGCAGGGCGTGTATACCGTTGTAGGATTTGGCCAGGTCGTGTGTCTCGATAACGAGCGAGTTGGGTGGTTGCATAGTCCCTCCGAAATGGCAACGACCAGGTATGGGGGGTAGTACAATTGGGAAATAGACTGCCGTCCATTATAAATAGCCTGTCAAATGAGGGCAAACATGCTTGTAAGCATCGATATGCCTCTCAAAAGGTACGGAACCGCTAGGCTGCGCGTCAGCCGCCTGAGCACAGGCAGGCGGAATCGCCCCTTGCGGCTGGCAGGGCTTGTGGTGTATATTGGCTGTGGGTTCTCGTGCCAGTTTGTAGTACCCACACGACCGCAGCCGCTGTGAACTGTTCAGTAGTGCTGTTCTAGAGACTGTTCTGCCAACCTGCAAGGGAGGAAGGGCCTATCATGGAAAGCCTGCACTGCACAGACCTGCGCCATTGGGATATCATCCTCAGCCCCGATGCCATCCCCGCCGAACGGTACGCGGCGGAAGAGTTCCAACGTCTGTTCGCCCAGGCCACCCGCATCCAACTGCCCATTCGCTACCACGCGGAGCAGCCTGCGCGCCATGTCTACATCGGCCCCAGCGCCAGCCTCGACGTCAGCGGGTTGACCGTCAACCTGGACGCACTGGAGGAAGAGGATTTCCAGATCACCATAGATCGCGCCAGGATCACCCTTGTCGGCGGCAGGCCGCGCGGTACGCTCTACGCGGTCTATCAATTCCTGGAGGATTACCTGGGGGTGCGGTTCCTCACCTACGACCACACCCATATCCCCGACGCGGCAGACGCCCGCATTCCGTGCGGGACGACCCACTACCACCCGCCGTTTTCCTTCCGGTGGAGCTATTACCGGGAGAATAGCGAGCATCCCGAATTTGCGGCTCGCCTGCGGGTGAACACCGTGCCCACCGAGGCGCGGCTGGGCGGCAAAACCGGCCAGTCGCTCATCAACCACACGTTCCATTGGCTGATGCCGTTCAGCGAGTACGGGGCGGCCCATCCCGAATATTACGCGCTGGTGGACGGCGTGCGCGACACCAACACCCACGGCGGGGGGCCGCAATTCTGCGTGACCAACCCCGACGTGATCCGTATTTCCGCCGAGGCCGTGATCCGCTATCTGAACGAACACCCCGAGGCACAGAACGTCAGCGTGAGCCAGGCAGACACCGACCGCTATTGCCGCTGCGAGGTGTGCGAGGCGATCAACCAGCGCGAGGGCACGCCGATGGGGGCGCAACTGGCCTTTGTGAACGCTGTGGCTGAGCGGGTGGAGCAGGTGCATCCCCATGTCAAGATCGGCACGCTGGCCTATTGGTACACCCGCAAGCCGCCCAAGACGATTCGTCCCCGGCACAATGTCCAGGTACAGTTGTGCAGTATCGAGTGCTGCACCATCCACCCCATTGATGATCCCACCTGCCCGCGTAATCGCGAGTTCTATCAGGATATGACCGAGTGGGCCAAGATTTGTAATGATATCTGGATCTGGAACTATAACACCAACTTTCGCCACTATGACCTGCCCTTCCCCAACCTGCGCTGCATCGGCCCCAATGTGCGCTATTTCCTGCACAACAATGCCAAGGGGGTCTTTATGCAGGCTAACGGGAACGGGCTATCGGGCGAGCTGTCTGACCTGCGGAACTATCTCATAGCCCGCTTGCTCTGGAACCCGGCCCTGGATGACCGCGCCGTGTTGGAAGAGTTTGTGCAACTGCACTACCAGGGCGCAGCCGCGCCGATCCTGGAGTGCATTGACCTGTTCCACGACCACGCCTGGCAGTCGGGGAACCATCCCGATTGCTTCCCCTCGCCGGACGATGTCGCCCTGACGCCAGAGATTGCCCGGCAGATGTTGGCCCTTTTCCAGCGCGCGCTGGAACTGGCGGACGACGAGGCGGTGCGCGCCCGCGTGGAAAAAGCGTCTATCTGCGCCTACCGGGCGATGATCGAGGCGGGCGGGCGCATGACCAAAGCCGAGCGCGCGGCGCTGGTCGAGCGGTATATCTCCCTGTGCCAGTCCTACCAGATGACCCACCTGGCCGAAACCCAGCCGTTCGACCCCGCAAGGGTAGATTTCCACGCGATAGCCGCCGATGTAGACCCCGCCATCTATGAGCGATACGCGGGGACCTATGAACTGGTGGACGCCCCCGCGCGCATTATCGACAGCACCGGCACCACCGTCGCCCTGAGCGTGCAGGATGGGCG
>JAAYXX010000081.1 GCA_012515695.1 Chloroflexota bacterium | reverse complement strand
GCGCGCACCAGCCGGGCCAGCGAGGAAAAGGCTCGATCTTGCCAGCGCCGTTCCTACGCACGAGGCCGCGCAGCCGCCGATACCGCCAATGCGCGATAGCCGCGAATGGGCAGCCAGGGGTCAATGGTGGCTTCCAGCCAATCGGCCACCAGGCGGGCGCGCTGCTCACAGTCGGTTCCCCGTCCCAGCAAGGAGGCCAGTTGGTCGGCGGGTTGTTCTTGCTCCAGGCCCGCGTAAAACCGGCGGGCACGCACGCGATCCTCGATGCCGCCCATCTCGCGCACCAATCGGCGGACATCGGCCTGCGCGTAACTTGTAGCCAGCGACAGCCGGGGAGCAGCCCGCCAACGGGCCATTGCCGCCGCCGTCGCAGTGCCGGGGGATTGCATCCACAAGACGGCCTCCAGGCTGGCGTCGCGGGTGGGGCAAACGGGATATAGCGCAGCATTCCAGAGCGAGCGTTCGCTATCGGGGAGGCTGGCAGGCCAGAGTTCATCGGCGGAAACCCCGGCAGCTTGCAGCCAATCGGCCCAGGGCATGTTCAGGAAACGTCCTCCGCCAGCGACCGAGTCTTTGGGGTTGTCGCGCACACCGTACAGGCGTGACACATACCCCTGATCGTCTTGCAGCGGCAACTGATCCAGCACGACGCCCGCGGCCAGGCTCAGAGTGGGCAATTCGCTGATCACGTTCGCCAGCAGCGAATCCTCTCCCAGTTCGACCCGCCCCTCGATATCCGTATCCAGCAGGCAGCCGCCCCGCGTATCGCCATCCGCCACGCAAGAGTTCACCGCAACCAGGCGGCCATCTGCATCGGCCAGGGCAGGCGAGCCGATCCAACTGGCCGCCAACCGGTGCCAGCCGCCATCGTTGAACAACTCGACCCCTTCGCGCAATACCTGAAGGTATTCGCTGGACGTGCCAAAGTGGATAAAAGCGGCGGGGTGCAGGCTCTCGACGCTGAACGGCGTCCCGCGCAACGTGGCCCATACCCGGCGGCGCGCACTCTGCAAGGCGGGAGACAGCGGGCCATCGCTGGTATCGGCGATATAGTCGGCGTATTCCGTCGTCTCGGCCAGGGGGGCCAGCAGGTCGCCATAGAGGTTGACAGTAGTCCCCTGGGCAATGGGTTCGGCCAGTTGCCCGGCCAGCGAGAGCATCGCTTCCAGGGCATCGCCACCAAACCAGACCAGGCCCGTATCAATGGCCACCTGTCCGTCGGCAGTCAGCGCCCCCTCTTGTCGCATATGGGCCAGGCTGGGCTTGTGCAAAAAAGACCGCACGCGACGGGAAGAATCCGCTGTGACATAGACACCGTGGTGAGTGCCCATCTCTGCGGGGGCGGCGGCGGCCACGCCGATGATGCCCGGTCGCGAGAACGTGAGTTGCAGGTGGTCAAACAGCAGCAGCACGTCGCCAGAGGCCACCAATACCCCCGGCGGTATCTGGCCGGGCAGGCCGCTCAGGGAGACAAGGAACTCGTCGAACAGGGAGGATGGCCGCCCATCGGGTAGCTCGTGAGGCACGCGGGCGAACAACTTGCCAGTAGCGGAACAATGGGGCAGACGGCGACTATCGCCCCCCGAATGTATCATCAGCACGCGCAGGTCGGTCAGCGCGCCAGGCACATCCTGGGCCAGCAGCGACAGCACGCGCAAAGTTGCGCCGCCACTGCCGATCCGCTGCCCTTCGGGGTCAGCAATCACGCGAAACTGTGTCTCTGGCGGGAGCAGGCCCGCCTGCTGGCGGCTCTCTAGTTGGACCTGATAGGCTTCTGCCTGATGAGCGTTGCTCGCCGTGAGAACGCAGATGTCCCAATGAGGAAGGGGAACCCCCGAACCATCCAGAGAGACGAGATACTGGTGCCAGTTATTGCGATACCCCTGTTGCAACAGGGCCAACGCACCGGGACCGAGATTGATGTCGAGCATGAACGATGTCCCCTCTGCTAAAAGTATCCCCCACGGCAACAAGGATAGATGACCGGGTAGAAAAAATCAAGTTGGCGGGACGGCATATGTCCGACGAGGCATCAACCTTCCGGCTCTGGCGCGCCCTGTCTATAGAGAATGGGCAATTGCATACAATTCGCCGGATAACCCAGGCTGAACAGGCCCACATGGTCAAGGCTGGCGCGGATGCAATACGCGTCATCCTGTGCGCCGCCAGTGGAAACCCAACGCCTCTCGTCCGCATTCCAATAGTAGAGAGCGACATACTCCTCCTGATCGTCGGGGACAACCCCCGGAGCATAGCAGACGGTGAGGGTAATGGGTTCCTGAAAGCCGACAACAGGGCTGGCGTCGGCATACTCGGCCTCGATGAGCACGCTCTGCCCCACGCCGAGCAGGCAGACCGCAGGCGTATCCTGGCCCAGGTACGTTGGATCAAAGGCCGGCCCGACATAGCTGATCGTCATCGTGACGGTATCGGTGATCGCCCCACCGGGCACCTGCACCTCCACCAGACCATCGGGCGACTGGACCCTGCCGCCCTGCCCAGGCTCCACAGTTCCCGACTCGCTGATGGCCGTAGGGGTGGGGGACGGCGTAGCGGTAGGCGTGGAGGTGGGCGTAGGCGTCGAGGTCGAATAGTCAATCTCCACCTGCGCCACGTCCAGGTTCCAGCGATGACCAGAGATAGAGGAAATATAGGCAGACTGCGGCCCATAGCCCATGTACCCCGGGGGGCTGATCACGCTGACAACGAACGCCTCGTCGGGCGTCAGGTCAAAGCAATACGGCTCGTTTATGCCATCGGTCTCGTAGGTGGCGACAGGCGTGCCTGCGATATTGCTCACCTGGATGTGCGCGTCGGCCAGCAAAGGCTCGTTCGTCTCGCGCACCAGGTTCTTGTTCAGTTCGTGGTATACAGCCACACACACCCCACCCGGCTCGTCGGTGGGAATCGGCGAGGGGGTGGCCGTTGCGGTGGGAATAGCCGTGTCCGTCGGCGTGGGAGTAAAGGTCAGGGTGGGCGTAATAGTCGGCGTATCGGTAACGGGCGGGATCGTCGCCTCCGACTCGTCAATCATGATCTTGCCATTCGTCCAGCTCGCAGCCAGTTCCACGCCACCGGGGGCCACTACCAGCGGGTCGCCTCGCGAAGTGAGCAATGTTTGCAGCGTCTCGGTCACTGCGTGCAGGTAGATGGTGCACAGATTGAAACTGCCGGTGACATAGCTGCTGGCCTTGTAGCCATTAAAGTCAATCGTGCCCGCGTCGTTATCGTACAGGCTCTTTGCCACTACGGGCAGAGCACCGCACGACGTGGAGGCACGCGTCACCTGGAGGTAATCCGTGTCAAACGAGAGGTGGACATCTATCGAGTTCACCTGTTGTTCGCCCGCAGCCACCACGATGTCTACAGTAAAATCCTCCCCCGGCTTTACCTGCTTGCTGGCGGGCGACATGCTCAACTGCACAACACCGCCCTCGCCACTGAGGGCAGGGGCGGCCAGCGGGCGCGTGGGCTGGTCTCCAGCAACAACAACCGTCTGCCACAGCACCAGGGCCAGCAGCAGAATCGCCATACATAGGGCGCGCCAGCCAAACCTGCCGCAAGGGGCAAATCTGGCTTTCAGCGCATCCATTCCTTCGGTGATTTTCATTTGGATCTCCAACCTGCAAGTGGACGAGTGAGACGAAAAGGTTCGAGCGCGCATCCCACGGCTGGTAGGGACTCGTTGAACGCTATCTGAACAACTGTGGAAGCAACACAACGTTGGAAGATAAAGCCCGCACGATGGCCGGGTGGCTGTCTCCCAGAACATCCTGGCCGACATAGACCAGGCGAGTTACGTTGTGTCGGGCCTCATCAAAGCAAAAGCTCAAGGAAGCGCCGCCGGGAGGCGTCGGGGCCACGGCCCGAATGGGTATTTGGAACAGGCGTATATTCGCGCTCGGCACATAGTCGACGGATTCCATCACCGCATACGAGATCAGGCCCGCCCGGTTGTCGACGCTGTTCGCCAGCACCATGCTCATCGTGTCGGTAATAGGCACGACCGCCGTAGCCGGATTGCCCGCCGCATCAACCACCTGAAGGAAACGGGGATCAAACTGCACAAAGACGTCCGCCGCCTGGACAACTTGCTCCGACATGTCCATCTGGACCGTGAGGGTAAACATCTGCCCCACCTGCAACATCGCCAGGGGTGGGGTGATGGAGATGCTCGCGAGGCCGTCCGCCGCTTGCGACGGCTCGGCCCCGTCCATCAGGCCATCGGCCAGAGCAGGGCGGCTATCCTTGGCGGGGATGGTGGGCGGGGGGATGGTGGGCGCGGGCAAGGGGTCGCCAGTATCCCAAAAGTTTGTCGCCAACAGGGAGGCATCCCGCGCGTCAATATAGTCATCCTCATTAAAATCCGCGTTATGCTCAAACCCGGCGTCGCCTTGCCCCTTCCAGTAGGATGTGCCCAGCACCGAGGCGTCGATACCATTGACCGTATTGTCATAGTTGGTGTCGCCCTCTGGCAATACGCCAAAATCCACGGTAGTGCTGGGGCTGGCGAGTTCCAAATACCCCTGAAGCACACGCAGGGTATGCTCCCCTTTGACCGAGATGCTGTAATAGCCCTCCGCCAGATCAGGGATCACGAAATTGCCCGACTGGTCAGTGGTCACCGTCGTGGTGATGACGGGGCTGCCCAAAGGGCAAAGGGAGACATACAGGGGAATAGACCAACTGGCATGGGGGGCCGCCGGTCGCCCTTGCAGGCTGACATGGCCTTGCAGCGTTACCGTTGCGGCCTGCGGGGCGCGGGAGGGCGGAAGGGCATGTGCGGCCTGCGCCCAGGCAAGGCCCACCCCGGCGAGCAGCAGAACGCCTGCAATGAAAAGCCATTGGTGCCATTGTGGGCGAGTAGCGACTGCCTCATGTGTTGCGTTCGAATCCATCGTGTGCTCCTTGTTCCGTTGGCCTGGCCCCGACTGCCGGGCCTGCATATTGCCGCAGAAGCGCCCCATCTGGGCAATACGCCTGAGCGCAGAGATAACCATTCATCCATATAGTATAGCACACATGGTCAAGCGGAGCGTGAAAAATTAATAATTTTTTGGCTGAACTACGGAAGACTGGATACTCGGCATGCAAAAAGCCCAAGATATGCCTGATGTTGCCACTTGTACAGACAACGGAACAAGTCAGCGGGCAGCATGCAAAGCGAGGTGAGCGAGGAGGAAAACAAAAACGGCCAGCCGCTAATCACGGTTGGCCGCTTCTGGTCGGGGCGAGACGATTCGAACGTCCGACCACTTGAACCCCATTCAAGTGCGCTACCTGGCTGCGCTACGCCCCGAGCACGTCCTGTAGTATAGCATCTCTGAACTTTTTTGGCAAATGTCCCCAACGCAGTTTCGACAGCGCAACACACCGCCAAAACGACGGGCCGCCACGCCCAAAGCGTTTTACGGTATCTATAGCAACCGCCCCGCCGATGCGAACCCCAATTTGCTATCTGGTAAGGCACAGAAACATGGTCCCTGTTGCAATGCTTTTCCTGGATGGGGATTAGTGTTATAATAACGGTGCAAGACCATAGAATGAACTGTTCTCCATGACTCCACCACACGCCTTGATGGCCCTTTGAAGAGTGCGTGGACCTATGGGAGGCCTAACATAATGCGAATTCCCCGCAGATGGAGTAACGTGGCTTTGGCCGTTGCAGACCGCGTACCCCTGCTGAATCAACTGCAGAGCAGGGTCCGCAAAGGGTTGCTTCTGGGAGCAGCTCTTGGCCTTCTGGGCTGCCTGGTGATTGGCGGCGCCCTGGGCGGGCTAAATCGCGGCACCGGCGGCATCCTCATTGGAGGGATCAGCGGCGG
>JAAYXX010000001.1 GCA_012515695.1 Chloroflexota bacterium | reverse complement strand
CCGTGGAAGGGGATTGGACCGCCGCCATCCTTGGCGGCTTACAATTATGCCGGCTGGAAGCCGGCGGTCCAACTATGCCAGCATTATGGAGCTTTCCTTCGGTAACCCGCCGTGCCATCTTGTAGGCAGTTGAAACTGCAGCAACCGTTGCATCGCCAACAAGTTGGCGCGCCGCCCTTCGGCGGCTGGGAAGCGAACCTGCGAAGGCAGGTGCGCTATGCATGGCGATGCAACGGTTGCTGCGGTTTCAACCGCCCCGCTTACCGCCTTTGACGATGGGCTACAAGCGCGGTAGTATGATACCCGCGTCAGGGCACATCGCACACAGACAGGGGGATGAAACATGGCGGGTTATGTGGCCGCGATTGACCAGGGGACGACGGGGACGCGGTGCATCCTCTTTGATCGCACCGGCAAGGCCATTTCCTCCGATTATGCCGAACATCGGCAGATTTATCCTCAACCCGGCTGGGTAGAGCACGACGCGCAAGAGATATGGGCCAGGGTGCAGCAGGTGGTGCAGGGCGCGCTGGCTCGGGCCGACCTCACCCCGGCGGATATTGCCGCTGTGGGCATCGCCAACCAGCGCGAGACGGTCGTCGCGTGGGACAGGCACACGGGACGACCCTATACCAACGCCATCGTCTGGCAATGCACGCGCAGCCAGGAGATATGCCAGCGATTGCTGGCGGACGGGCTAGAGCCGTTGGTGCGCGAGCGCACGGGGCTGGTAGTGGCGACCTATTTTTCCGGTCCCAAGCTCCAATGGCTGATGACCCATGTCCCGGAAGTGGCTGCCGCCGCGCAACGCGGCGACGCGCTCTTGGGCACGGTGGATAGCTGGCTGATCTGGAACCTCACCGGCGGGCCAGCGGGTGGGGCGCACGTAACCGACGTGACCAACGCCTCGCGCACGATGCTGATGAATCTGCGTACCCTGGATTGGGACCAGGAATTGCTGGACCTGTTCGGCATTCCATGCGAAACGCTGCCAACCATTCGCCCTTCTAGCGACCGCCAGACCTATGGGCTGACCGTGCCCGGCGGGCCGCTGGGCGGGGGCATTCCGGTCTGCGGCGACCTGGGCGACCAACAGGCTGCGTTGGTGGGGCAGCTTGGCCTGGTTCCCGGCGAAGCCAAGAACACCTATGGCACCGGCTCGTTCATGTTGATGCACACCGGCCAGACCCCCGTGGCGTCGTCCAGGGGGCTGTTGACCACGGTGGCCTATAGCCTGAGGCCGGGGGCTTGTTGCTATGCGCTGGAGGGGTCCATTGCCATTACCGGCGCGGCGGTGCAATGGCTGCGCGATAACCTGGGGCTGATTCAGCACGCCGCCGAGACAGAGGCCATCGCCAGCTCGGTGGAGGACACGGGCGGGATGTATTTCGTGCCCGCGTTTTCGGGCCTGTTCGCGCCCCATTGGGATATGTATGCGCGGGGGGCCATCGTCGGCATGACCCGCTATACTACCCGCGCCCATCTCGTGCGGGCCACGCTAGAGGCTATCTGCTACCAGACCCGCGAAGTGTTGGAGGCGATGGAGGCCGACGCGGGTATCGCCCTGCGCGCCCTGAAGGTGGACGGCGGGGCGGTGGTCAACAACTTTTTGATGCAGTTGCAGGCCGATATCCTGGGTACGCGGGTGATCCGCCCGACCATCCGCGAAACCACGGCGCTGGGGGCTGCGTATATGGCGGGGTTGGCTGGCGGCGTTTGGAATAGCCTGGACGAACTGCGGGAGAACTGGGTCATAGACCGCGAGTTTGTGCCCCAATGGGACGAGGATCGGCGCGAGCAGGGATATCGAGGCTGGCAAAAGGCCGTCGAGCGGGCCAAGGGCTGGCTGGAACCCTGAAAGAGAACGGATTTTGTACATGCCAAATCAAGCGTATGACGTAATCATCATCGGGGCGGGGGTGGTCGGCAGCCTGATCGCCCGCGCACTGTCGCGCTATCGTCTGCGTATTCTGCTGCTGGACAAGGCGTCAGATGTGGGCGAGGGCACGACCAAGGCGAACACGGCCATCGTGCACGCCGGATATGATGCCAAGCCGGGCACGCTCAAGGCGCGGCTGAACGTGGCGGGCAATGCCATGTACGACCAGGTCTGCGCCGAGTTGGACGTGGATTTTGACCGCTGCGGGACGTATGTGGTGGCGGTGCGCCCGGAGGACTGGGACACCCTAGACGCCTTGCGCCAGCGGGGCGCGCAGAATGGCGTCCCCGGCCTGAGCCTGATTGATGCGGACGAGATGCGCCGCCGCGAGCCGTCCATCACCGATAGCGCAGTGGGCGCTCTGTTCGCCGAGACCGGCGGGATTGTAGACCCCTTTGGGCTGTGCTTCGGCGCCGCCGAGAGCGCCGTGCTGAACGGCGTCGAACTGGCGCTGGAAACCGTCGTGACGGGTCTGATGCGCGAGGGGCGGCGCGTGACCGGCGTACGCACCAACCGGGGCGATTTTGCAGCGCGCTGGGTGGTGATTGCGGCGGGGCTGTGGGCCGATGACCTGATGCAGCAGGCGGGGCTGGATGGCTTTACCATCACGCCGCGCAAGGGGGAGTATTTCGTGCTGGACCGGGTAGCCGCCGAGACGGTGCGCGGTGTGCTGTTCCCCTGCCCCACGCCCGTCAGCAAGGGCATCCTGGTGACGCGCACCATTCACGGCAATGTGATGCTGGGGCCAAACGCCAACGATGTCGCGTCAAAAGACGACGTGAGCGTTACGGCGGACGGGCTGAACGAGGTGCTGACCGGCGCGCTGGCCCTGGTGCCGACGCTGAACACGCGCCAGATCATCCGCACCTTTGCCGGGCTGCGCGCCGCTGGCAGCACGGGGGATTTTGTCATCGAATGCCCCCGCGATGTAGACGGGCTGTGCGTGTTGGCGGGGATTGAATCCCCTGGCCTGACCGCTTCGCCCGCCATCGCTGCCTATGTCGTCGAGTTGTTGCGCGAGGCCGGGCTGGCGCTGGTCGAGCGCCCGGATTACCAGCCGATGCGCCGGGCCATTCCCCGCTTTTCCACGTTGAGCCGCCAGGAGCAGGCCGAGTTGATTGCGCGGGATGCACGCTATGGGAATGTTGTTTGCCGCTGTGAGACAGTGACCGAGGGGGAGATTGTGGCCGCGTGCCACGCGCCCATCCCGGCGCGGACGTATGACGCCGTCAAGCGTCGAACGCGCTGCGGCACGGGGCGCTGCCAGGGGGCGTTTGATTTGCCGCTGGTAGTGCAGATCATGGCGCGTGAGTTGGGCGTATCCCCGCTCGAGATCACCAAAAAGGGCGGAGAGTCTCGCTTTTTGCTGCGCGAAACCAAGCAGGTGGCCGAATGAAAGCGATTGCGTGTGATGTGTTGGTGATTGGTAGTGGGCCTGCGGGGTTGGCGGCGGCTTACCAGGCCCGGATGAGCGGGGCGCAGCGGGTGTTGGTGATCGAGCGCAACGCCGAGTTGGGGGGCATTCTGCCGCAGTGCATCCACAATGGCTTTGGCGTGCGCGTGTTCCAGAGCGACCTGACCGGCCCAGAGTATGCCCAGCGATGGGCGCGACAGGCCCAGCAAGCCGGGGCCGAGTTTCTCACCCGAACGATGGTGCTGGCGATGGAGGCTGGCCCATGCGTGGTGGCTACGAGCGGCGAGTTGGGGCTGCTGGAGATCAGGCCCAAGGCGATGGTGCTGGCGATGGGTTGCCGCGAGCGCCCGCGTGGCGCGTTGGCAATCCCCGGCACGCGGCCCGCAGGCGTCTATACTGCCGGGACCGCCCAGCGATTGGTGAATATGGAAGGGTACATGCCGGGCAGCCGCTTTGTGATCCTGGGGTCGGGAGACATCGGGATGATTATGGCCCGCCGCCTGACGCTAGAGGGCGCGCAGGTCGTGGCGATGGTCGAGATTCTGCCCTATATCAGCGGGCTGCGGCGCAACCTGGTGCAGTGCGTGCGCGATTTCGACATTCCCCTGCACCTGTGTACCACCGTGACCGACGTGCGCGGCCAGGAGCGAGTGGAGGCGGTGGAAATCGCGCAGGTGGATGCGCGTTGGCAGCGCGTGCCGGGCACAGAGCAGACGCTAGAATGCGACGCGCTGCTGCTGTCGGTAGGGCTAATTCCAGAGAACGAGCTGTCGCGCATGGCGGGGGTGGCGCTGGACCCGCTTACCGGCGGGCCGATCATTGACGAGCGGTGCGCTACGAACCTGCCGGGGGTTTACGCGGCGGGCAACGTGGTGCATGTCTATGACCTGGTGGATGATGTGACGGCCAGCGCGCTGCGGGCGGGGCGATACGCCGCCGAGTATGCGACACATAGCGCCGCCATGTATGGCGCTGCCACTTGTGGCACCTCTGCTGTGGCGAACACTGTGCCGGTCAGGCCGGGACGCAACGTGCGCCATGTCGTGCCCCAGCATTTGCATCTCCCCTCGTTGGACGGCGAGCCGTTGGTGGTCGAGTTTCGCGTGCGGGAGCCGATAGAGGAGCCGGTGCAGGCCCGCGTGCGAGCGGGCGAGCGGGTGTTGGTAGACAGGCGCCTGCGCTATGCCCGGCCCTCGGAGATGATTCGGCTAGAGATCGAGGCGACGGTTGCCGGGCAGTTCGCCGGGGTGGATGGCCTCCAGGTGGATGTGGTGCGGGGGAAATAAGGAGAGGGCATTGGTGGCAGAACAGCGTCAATTCATTTGTGTGACCTGTCCGGTGGGGTGTACCATTGACGCCACCGTAGAGGATAGGGAATTATTAGAGATTCAAGGGCAGGCGTGCAAGCGGGGCGTGGCCTTTGTGCGGGAAGAGTTGACGGCTCCCCGGCGCACGCTGACGACGACGGTGCGCGTGCGGGGGGGCGTGTTGCCGCTGGTGCCTGTCCGTTCGGCGGGGGCCTTGCCAAAAGAGCTGATATCGAGTATTGTTCGGGATTTGCGGGAGATTGTGCTGGATGCGCCCGTCGCCGAGCATCAGGTGGTCGTGCGAGACGTGCATGGCACCGGCATAGACATCATCACGAGCCGGGCCATGCCCTCCGAGTCGGCGTAAGCACGTGAATCAGGCCACCTGCACCCGTTTGAGCCACACGAGCGGCTGGCCCAGTTTGGCGCCGAGCAGCCAATGCCCCAGGACGAGGCCCACTTCCCAACGCGAGAAGAGAATCAGACGCAGGTGTGACGGCGAGAACTGGTAGGCCGAGATATATTGAGCGGGGCGGTAGGTGATTACCACTTGCCAGGCGTAATAAGAGCGTTTAGACTGCGGCAGGTAGGCAATCAGGCTCCCGAACAGGCGAATAATGGTCGTCATGCGCTCGCGTTCCACCCGTTTCCAGATGAACGAAGCCACGCGATCTACCGGGCGATGAGCGTCATTGAGAATGAACATGCTACGCGACTCTCCCTGAGCAGAGGATGGGTTATCCCCATTTTACTAGACAGGGAAAAAGTGAACGTAAAAAGATTCTCAAGACCGCGTAAAGTTGTCGTCAAGATTTGGCCTATTCCCACCACCAGAGGGGAGCGGCGTTTGCGCGGCTGCGCGAGCAGGATACGCGAGCCAGGGCGCTGCTGCCCCACGCGGGGGCTGGCCTGCGGGCCGGGGCTGCGCGGCGCGAGGTGGCGCGCAGGGGTTGGCGCTTGCGGGCGCGGCGCTTGGCCTTGGCGGGCCGGGGCCACAGGTGGACGTCGGCGGCGCTGAGTGCGATCAGGGCGAGAATGACGGTGATGACAAGTTCCACGGATTGCCTCCCTTGATTAGAACGTCTGTTCCATAATAGCACAGATGTTCTATTTTGACAAGGGGTATTGGCGAAAAAATGCAGGATTGGGGGTGGTATTGACGCGGGAGGATGGGCCATTGGCCCGTCCCAGTGGCAGGTGGAAGCCGATCAGACGCGAACAGTCGTGCAGCTAAACCTGCATTGCATTGAATTTGTAAAAAATCCCCTGCATCAGTTGACATATTCAGAGCCTTATGTTATAATACGAGTACACTTTGGGGGAACTCGACACAGCACTTACTCGTACTAATGAGGCAATTGTCGCCTCACTGATATCCCTAGTTGCTTATGCTCAGGCTAAGGAGCGTACTCCTTTATCCGCCGACGGCTTGGCCTCGGCGGTTTCCTTTGTGTAAAAGGGATGGTTGGTTCCCCCACCGGTAATTTATACAGGTGGTCTGGTAAAGATTATGGTATCCAAATTCGATGACAACAAGGCAGTCCAGCTCTTACTGGTCAAGGCCGAAGATCAAGGGTACGTTACTCTGGATGATCTAATGGAGGTCTATCCAGAGGTAGAGGAAAACGTCTCCGAGCTAGAGGATCTGTTTATATACCTCAGTGAAGAGGGCGTGCAGGTCCTATACGGCGACAAGAAGGAAGAAGAAGAGGCCGGGGAACAACCGGAAGAGGCTGAGGAGCCCAGGGAAGAAGAAGAGGAAAAGGTCACCCCTACCGCCGCAGAAGCGCCCTTGAGCGATATTGCCAGCGACGACACGATCAGCCTGTATCTCAAAGAGATGGCGCGAGTGCCTTTGCTAACGGCGGAAGAGGAAGTGACGCTATCCCGCCAATACGAGCAGGGGCGCAACGCACAACTGAAAATATCCAAGGATGGCAATCTTTCGGAGGACGACAAAGATCACCTGTTCACGCTGGTGGAACGCGGTGAAGGCGCACGAGCGCACCTGATCAAGGCCAATACTCGCTTGGTGGTTAGCATCGCCAAGCGTTATCTGGGACAGGGCGTCCCGTTCCTGGATCTGATTCAGGAGGGGAACCTGGGCCTGATCAAGGCAGTCGAAAAGTTCGACTATCGGCGCGGTCACCGTTTTAGTACTTATGCTACCTGGTGGATCAGGCAGGCCATTACTCGCGCTCTGGCGGACCAGGGGCGGGTCATTCGTCTGCCCGTGCACTTGAGCGACCGTATTCGCAAGGTGTATCAGGTGGCTCAACAGCTAGAACAGGACTGGGGGCGTCAGCCTACAGCCGAAGAGATTGCGGAAGAGTTGCAGTTGCCGCCGCAGAAGGTGCAGTGGATGCTCAAGGTCTCGCAGCGGCCGCTTTCTCTGGAAAAGCCCGTCGGGGAAGAAGAAGACAGCGAGTTGGGTAGCTTTATCCCTGACGATGATACGCCCATGCCGACTGATACTGCTTATCACAACCTATTGCAGGACAAGTTGGATGATATTCTGATGACCCTCACCCCGCGTGAGGCGCGCATCCTGCGCCTGCGATTTGGCCTGCAAGATGGCCGCAGCTACACGCTGGAAGAGGTTGGGCAAAAGTTCGGCCTTACCCGGGAGCGTATCCGGCAGATCGAGCATGAGGCTCTGGACCGTTTGCGTCATCCCAGCCGGAGCCGTCAGTTGCGGGATTATTTGAGTTAAGGCTCGCCACGGCCCGTAGACAAGCGGGTTTTCGGCGCCAGTAGAGCAAGTGTTGGTCAAGGGGGCATAGAGGATCGTACAGCGATCTTTTATTGCCCCCTATTTTTGTTCCTGCAATTTGTCCCCACTACAATACGGACCGCCAGCATCCTTGCTGGCCTCCCCGCGCGCCAGGATGGCGCGGCTACAGTATGGACCGCCAGCATCCTGCTGGCTCCCCCCTGCGGCAGGCTGGCGCGGCTACAAGTCGGGCGCTTTGGCCTGGCCGCCTTGCCGCTATTCCCTCTGTGGCGTATAATGCAGGCCCTATGTGGAGCGCAAGGTATCTGCTGCTGCTTCGGGTAGGGCCGCGCACAGTCAGGCATTCTTTTCAACGAGGGATGAACAGTGAAACAATACCGCATTGCCGTAGTGCCCGGAGATGGCATTGGTGTGGATACCATCGAGCAGGCTGTTGCTTCGCTGCGAACCATCAGCCAGGTGCATGGTGGCTTCCAGTTCACTTTTGACACTTTTCCGTGGGGTTGCCAGTATTACCTTCAGCATGGGGAGATGATGCCCGCCGATGGGCTGCGTATCCTGGGGGGTTACGACTCGATCCTGTTTGGCGCTGCCGGGTTCCCCAGCGTGCCCGACCACATCTCTCTTTGGGGGCTGTTGTTGCCCATTCGCCAGGGATTTCAGCAGTATATTAACCTGCGCCCGGTCAAGCTGTTGCGCGGCACGCAGGGGCCGCTGCGCGACAAGGGGCCGGAGGACATTGATTTCGTCTGCGTGCGAGAGAACACCGAGGGGGAATATAGCGGCGTCGGCGGGCGGGTGCACCGCCACACCGACAGCGAGGTAGCCGTGCAGACGTCGGTGTTTACGCGCTCTGGCGTCGAGCGGGTGCTGCGCTATGCCTTTGATCTGGCCGCCAAACGCCCCGCCCACGAGCTGGTGAGCGCCACCAAGTCCAACGCGTTGCAGTATAGCATGGTGTTCTGGGACGAGGTGTTCGCCGAGATGCAACAAGAGTACCCACAGGTGCGCTGCCGCCAATACCACGTAGACGCGCTGGCGGCCCGCTTTATCACCGCGCCCGAGACGCTTGACCTGGTTGTAGGGTCCAACCTGTTCGGCGATATTCTAACGGACCTGGGCGGCGCGTTGCAGGGCAGCCTGGGCATTCCGCCCAGTGGGAATATCAACCCCGAAGGGCGCTATCCCTCCATGTTCGAGCCGGTACACGGTTCCGCCCCCGATATTGCGGGGAAGGGGATTGCCAACCCCATCGCGGCCATCTGGGCGGCTTCGATGATGCTGGACCACCTGGGGCATGAGGATGCCGGGCGGCTGCTGCTGGAGGCTATCGAGGCAGTCACCGGCGCGGGCCAGGTGATTACCCCCGACCTGGGCGGCACGGCCACTACCGAACAAGTGGGCGATGCCATCCGCGCCCAGATTTATGCCCTGTCCAAATAACGGCCTACTCCCGCCTCCCCTGATAGCGTCATGCTCAGGGGGGGCGGGGAGCCTTTTTACCATGCCTCGACCCGATGGCGCAAGAGCGGGCCAGGTCGGGGCACGATGATGCTTGTAGGGATTGGAAAGGTTAAAACGTGGATACCTCTCGACGAGCTGCCGATGAAGGAACTGAGGGTCCAACGCGGACGTTGACCACAGCCGCCTTTCTTCGATACCGCTTACAGCGCCGTCTTGCATCGGCGCGCCGCCTTCCCGGCAAGGTAACGCACAACGAGCGAGTACTGTATACTGAGGTTATCTTTCAAGCGATTTCCGATTCGGGCGCGCTGGCATTTCTCAGCGTGTTTTTGGTGCGCCTGGGCGCGCCGAGTTGGTTGGTTGGCCTGTTCTCCTCCTTGCCCGCCCTGGTGACGATGGCGAGCGCGTTTCCGGCGGGCGCTTTTGTGCAGCGGCAGCGCAGCCTGGTCAAGACGGTAAATGGTAGCCGACTGCTCTTTCGCTCGGTGGTCGGGGCGTTTGCCCTGTTGCCTCTGCTACCGGTGACGATTGCACCCTATATCATGGTGGTGGCTTATAGCCTTGCCGCCATCCCCTCTTCGGTGCTCAACGTATCCTTTACCACACTGCTGGGCCAGGCTGTCCCGACAGCCCGCCGCCCTGGTCTGCTCAGTACGCGGCTGGCTATCCACGGTATGATGGCAACGGTAGTGGGCTTTGCGGCGGGTCAGTGGCTCGACTGGGCGCCCTATCCGCTGAACTATCAAGTGCTCTTTGGGAGCGCGATTGCTGCCGGGGTGGGCGGCGTGCTGGTGCTCTCGCGCTTTCGCGAAGCGCCCACTTCTGCCGCTGCCCTGCCTCCGCGCACCCGGGTTAGCCTGCGCCAGATGTGGGCGTTGCTCATGGGGATACCGGCTTTCCGCAAATATGCCACAGCCACGCTGGTGTTCCGACTCACCATGTCCATGCCCACGGCCCTCTATCCCATCTTTCGGGTGCGCGAGTTGGGCGCGTCTGACGCGTGGATTGGGGCGATGCTGACTGTCGAGCGGCTGTTGAGCGTGTTCGCCTATTTCGCCCTGGCTCGCTTGCTGACCAAGCCGCGCTATCGTCGCTGGCTGTGGATCACCTGCACGGGCATGGCCTTTTATCCCTTTGTGACCTCCCTGGCGCGCACGCCGGAAATGCTGTTGCTTGCGGCGTTGGTAGGCGGCCTGTTCTCAGGGGGCATGAACATATTCCTGACCGAAACGTTGTTGCAGGCATCGCCGGAGGATGACCGGCCCACCTTTATCGCCGCCAACTCGTTCCTGGTGAACGTAACCGCATTCGTCGGTCTCATGCTGGGCACGGCGCTGGCGGGATTCACCGGCACGACGCTGGCGCTGGCGATCATCGGCGGATTGCGGTTTGTGTCGTCGCTGTCCTTTTGGCGGCTGGGCGTGGGCCTGGAGAAAGAGTCAGCCCCGGCGGAAGCGGTCGAGTAGGGGGAGGGAGGAATCAACAAGGGGCGAGACGCTCGATTTGCAGCGTCTCGCCCCTATCTTGTCTATGGTGTGTCGGGCGATTATTTGCCCTGGACCCAGGCCAGCACCCGGTTGGCGATGGCCTCGTTGTTAAAGCCCAGTTCCTGCATGAGCACTTTGTACGGGGCCGAGTGCCCATACGTATCTTGCGTGATGAACAGGGCGTCGCAGCCCACGACGTCGCCCCAGCCAAAGGCGGTAGCCGCTTCCAGCACCACCTTCTTGGCCTCGGCGGGGATGAGCGCCTGCCGGAAAGCGGCATCCTGCTGCATGAACAGCTCGCGGCAAGGCATGGACACGATCCGCGCCGCGTAACCCGCCTGTTCCAGCGCGGCCTTGGCGGCAAAGGCGTATTGTAGTTCGGAGCCAGTGCCCACCAGCACTACGTCCGGGGCCTTGCCGGGGGTCTCGCTTACCAGATAAGCGCCTCGGTTGAACGCCTCAAAGGAGAAGGGCTGATCGCGCTGGATGTCGGGGAGGCCCTGGCGAGTGAGGATCAACGCCGTGGGACCGTCCTGATGGCGCAGCGCATAGGCCCAGGAGGCTGCCACTTCGGGGCCATCTGCCGGGCGCATCACGATCATGCCGGGGATCAGCCGCAGCGAAGCGATGTGCTCCACAGGCTCGTGGGTGGGGCCATCCTCGCCCACAAAGATGCTATCGTGGGTAAAGACATACACCACCTGCACGCCCATAATGTTGGCCAGCCGGATGGGCGGCCGCATATAGTCGGCGAACACCAGGAAGGTGGCCCCAAAGGGAATGAACCCGCCATACAGGGCGATGCCGTTGATGATCGACCCCATCGCGTGCTCGCGCACCCCAAAGTGGAAATTACGCCCGCCGAAGGCGTTGCGGCCAATGTCGCCGTACTTTTTCATCAGCGTGGAAGTGGAAGGGGCCAGGTCTGCCGATCCGCCCACGAACGTCGGCACGATGTCGGCGATTTTCTGGATGACCTCCCCGCTCAGGCGGCGGGTGGCGTTCGGCTTGCCCGAAAGCGCCTGAAGCAGTTGCTCTTCCAGGTCGTCGGGCAGGGTCTTGTTCAACGCGGCCTCGCGCTCGGCGGCCAGCGCCGGGTTGGCCTTGGCCCACGCGGCAAATTCCTCTTGCCATGCGGCATAGACGCCCTTTAGCTCGGCCAATCGCTCGGCAAACACCTGGCGCACTTCGGGGGGCACGAGGAAAGGCGGCTCTTGAGGCCAGCCCAGGTTGGCCTTGGTCGCGGCGACTTCTTCCGCGCCCAACGCTTCGCCGTGTACCGAGGGCGAGTCCACCTTGTTGGGGCTGCCCTGGCCGATATGCGTGCGGGCGATAATCAACGAGGGGCGCTCGGTGTCGGCCTGGGCCTTTTCGATGGCGCAAGCCGCAGAATCGCAGTCGTGACCGTCAATATAGATCACCTGCCAGTTGTAGGCCTCGAACCGCTTGGCGCGGTCTTCGGTAAAGGCCAACTCGGTGGAACCTTCGATGCTGATGCGGTTGTCATCGTAGAAATAGATGATGTTGCCCTGGCCCAGATGCCCGGCCAACGAAGCCGCTTCTGCTGTCACGCCTTCCATCAGATCGCCGTCGCTGACGATGCCATAGATGTAATGGTCAACGATCTTGTGCTCGGCGGTGTTATAGCGCTCGGCGGCCATCTTGGCGGCGATCGCCATGCCGACGCCGTTGGCGAACCCTTGCCCCAACGGGCCGGTGGTGGTCTCGACACCCGGCGTCATGCCGTATTCGGGGTGACCGGGCGTGCGGCTGCCGAACTGGCGGAAGCGCTGCAACTCTTCCAGGGGCAGGTCATAGCCCGACAGGTGCAGCAGGGCGTATAGCAGCATAGAGCCGTGGCCCGCCGAGAGGATGAACCGGTCGCGGTTCGGCCAGGTGGGGTCCTGCGGGTTAAAGCGCAGGTAGCGGCACCAAAGGGTAAAGGCATAGTCGGCGGCGCCCATCGGCAGGCCCGGATGGCCGGAATTGGCTTTTTCCACGGCATCCACAGCCAGCATCTTGATGGTGTTTACCGCCAGACGCGTCAACTCGGGGCTGATCGGTTTCGGCATTTTCGAGACTCCTATGAGATAATCATGCGGAGGGGCATTACCCCGCGTCCAGAGGGATAGCATTGCTCGTTATTGTACCCACAAGCCCCAGGAGAGGCAAACGCCGTGATCGTGAAAGGGAGGCGAACAATGGAAAGGGGAGATTGACAACGTTTGCGCGCGAGCCTATCATGTGCAACGAACTCGCCAGGCTGTGGTAGGGCCAGGCCGCTCGGTGGCAACCCATTTTCTCGACGCCAGAGCTGGCGTTGACCGGCAGACTCATCGAAGGAGGCAATGTTCTCTCATGGACAAGGCACGCATTGGTATTATCGGTGTGGGTTGGTGGGGAACTGTGGGCCATCTGGCTCCGCTATCCGAGGACCCCAAGACCGAATTGGTGGCTGTTTATAGCCGCACAGAAGCAAAGGCCCGTGAGCGGGCTGAGAAGTATGGCGTACCTCGATATTATACCGACTATCGCCGCATGATTGATGAGTGTAACCTGGATGGCGTGGTGATTGCCACGACGCCCAATATGCACTATGAGCAGGCGTTGTACGCTCTGGAGCATGGCTTGCATGTGCTGATGGAAAAGCCCTTTGTGTTGCGCGCCGAACACGCCGAGCACTTGCAGCAGATCGCCCAGGAGAAGGGGCTGCTCCTCTCGGTGTGCCACCCCATGATCTACCCTTCGTGGATGGCCGAAATGCGTCAGGCTATCCAGGGCGGGGCGCTGGGCAATATCCTCACCGTTTCGACTATTTTCTCCCAGCGGTGTTACGAGTTGTATCGTGGCCAGGAGCAATACCGCAACCGTCCGCCAGATTATCCATCACCCAATGCCGCCTCTTATTCGGACCCTGCTATCGTGGGTGGCGGCGAGGGACATACCCAGACCACGCACCCCGTGGGGATTATGCTCTGGCTGACTGGCATGCAGCCGACCAGCGTGTTTTCCTACATGAACAACCTCGACCTGCCGCTGGATGTGGTAAATAGCATCCTGGTGCGGTTCGATGGTGGGACGCTGGGTACGGTTACTACCAGCGGGCTGATTCCGCCTCGCGGCTTTGTGTACCAGATTACCGTCATCGGTGACGAGGGCACCATCATCATGGATGCTGCTACCAGGTCCGTGCTTATCCGTGGCAAGGGGGACGAGCAGCCCCGCAAGATCGAGTTTGTCCGCGAAGATACCCTCCCCATGGTCCCGCGCAACTTTGTGCGCGCCATCCTGGGCGAAGAGGAGCAGTATGTTAGCACAGACGTCGCCATTAACGAGGTGCGCATCATAGACGGCGCGTATCGCTCGGCGGCTACCGGCCAGGAAATCAGCTTTGATCTCAAGGCCGGGAAATAGGAGGAGTTCACATGACCATCGCGCTCGGCTGTCACAAGTGGAGCTTTAGCCGGGTTAGCACCTTGCAGGCCGCGCAGATCATCCGCGCACTGGGTTTTGAGCGGATGGACCTGGGCAACGCGCCCGATCTGCACCCGGTTGAAGCGGGCAAGGACATAGATGCTACGGTGGCCTATCTGAACGACATCAAGGCGAAAACTGGGGTGCGCTTTATCGACATCTTTCCCCAACTCCCTACGTTGCCCAACCATCCCGATCCGGATGCAAGGAAAAAATCGCGTGAGGGGCTGGCGGCCTGGTTCGAGATTGCCGCGCGCGTGGGCCTGGAAGGCGTCACGCTGACCCCCGGGCGCTATTGGCCCGGCCACACCGCCGACGAGGATTTTGCGCGGGCGGCGGAGGAAATGCGTTGGGCTGTGGGCGAGGGGCAAAAGCGCGGGCTGTATACGCGCATCGAGCCGCATGTTAGCAGCGTAACCTGGACCCCCTTCCTGGCGGTGCAGATGGCGCAGGAGGCGCCGGGGCTGACGCTGACCATTGACCATTCGCATTTCATCTTCCATGACATCCCGTATGAGCACATCGCCTTGATGCACCCGTATGGCACGCACTGGCACGCCCGCCAGGCCAAGCCGGGGAATATCTGCTGCGCCACGGACCAGGGCATGATTGACTTTCGCCGTATCGTGCAAGAGCTGAAAGCGGCGAACTATCAGGGGACGATCTGCCTCGAGTTCACCCCTGGCCTGTGGATGACCGGCGGGTATGTGGATTGTGTTAGCGAGACGGTGGCTTTGACCCAGCAGTTGCAGGAATATCTGGCCGAATCCTGACGCCGGATTGGGGCCAAGGAATACCGCAAGACACAGAAAAAGGACTTTAGGACCGCCGGCTTCCGGCTTTTGCGCGGCAGAATGCCGCCAGGATGGCGGCGGTCCTTTCGTGTATTCCGTGGTTCGCTTTTTTATGTGGTAACAACATCTTCCTCGGAGGTTTCTCGATGTCCTCAGATCGCCTGCAAATCCTGCCTGATGGCAGTATCACTTCTGTGCCCGGCTTTGAGGCCGCGGGCGTAGTGGCCGGACTCAAGCCGAATGGTCAGTTGGACCTGGCTTTGGTCTATTCGCAATACCCTTGTGTTGGCGCGGGGGTGTTTACCACCAACGCCTTCAAGGCGGCTCCTGTGCTGTATGACCAGCGCGTGCTGAAGCGCAACCCCGCCGGGCTGCGGGGCGTGGTGATCAACAGCGGTTGCGCCAACGCCTGCACCGGCGAGCAGGGCATGCGCGACGCCGAGGCTACCGCCGCCGCCGCTGCTGACGCGCTGGGGGTGGCCGCCGACGACATCGCCGTCATGTCCACCGGCGTGATCGGCCAGCCCTTGCCCATGCACAAGATCGTGCCGGGCGTGCAGCAGGCCGCTCGCGTGAAAAGCGCCGCCGTCGAAGCGGGACATGCCGCGTCGCGGGCCATCATGACCACCGACACCCGCCCCAAGGTCGCCGCCGTCCGCATGACCGGCGAGACCGGCACGTTCACGGTGGCCGGAATGGTCAAGGGGTCGGGGATGATCTGCCCGAATATGGCGACCATGTTGAGCGTGATCGTCACTGATGCCCGCCTGACCCCCGAACTGGCCCAGGCCGCGCTGCGTGAGGCGGTGGAGGTCAGCTACAACCGCATTACCGTGGATGGCGACATGAGCACCAACGACACGGTGATGCTGCTGGCGAACGGCGCGGCGGATATGCAGCCCATCACGTCGCGAGATGCGGCGGATTATCAACATTTCGTCTACGCGCTGACGCAGGTGGCAACGGCGCTGGCGCAGGCTGTGGTGCGCGATGGCGAGGGGGCTACCCGCTTTATCGAGATCGCCGTGAGCGGGGCCAGAACCCGCGCCGAGGCCCGGCAGGTGGCGATGTCTGTCGCCAACTCGGCGCTGGTCAAGACGGCCATCTATGGGCAGGATGCCAACTGGGGCCGGATCGTCTGCGCGGTGGGGTATAGCGGCGTGGAGCTTGACCCGGCGTGGGTGGGCGTCTGGCTGGGAGACCTGGAGCTGGTGCGGGATGGCGCGCCCTATGAGGTCAACGAGGAGCGGGCCAGCGCCATTCTGGCGCAGACCGACATCCCCATTCGCATTACCCTGGGCCAGGGCGACGCGGAGGCCATCGTCTGGACGTGCGACTTTTCCCACAAGTACGTGGATATCAACGCGCACTATCGGACGTAGGCGGGAAGCGTCTCAGCCTGGCGATTTCCGCCCTGCTGCAATCGAGAAGCCAGGCTCGGGCTTGTTCGGTTCGCTGCAATCCATCATGGAGAGCCACGCGATGAGCGAACGCTATATCCCTGTCGACAATCTGACCCTCTGGACTATTGAGCAAGGCGCGGGCTATCCTGTCATTCTGTGTAATGGCGGCCCTGGCTGTTGCGACTATTTGCAGCCGGTTGCCGACATGATAGACGATATGGCTCGGGTCATCCGCTTTGAACAGCGGGGGTGTGGCCGCTCGCAGGCCGCGCCCCACTACAGCGTGGAGACCAGCGTTGACGACATCGAAGCCGTGCGAAAGGCTTACGGCGTGGACCGTTGCATTGTTGGGGGGCATTCTTGGGGGGCGGACCTCGCCCTGATCTATGCCCTGACGTACCCTGAGCGGGTAGCCGGGCTGCTCTGCCTGGCTGGCGGAAGAGTGCACAATGATCGGGAGTGGAGCGCCGAATATCATCGCAGGCGGGCGGAGGAAGGGGAGCAGCTT
>JAAYXX010000080.1 GCA_012515695.1 Chloroflexota bacterium | reverse complement strand
GGCGGTTGAAACCGCGGCAACCTCTGCCAAGTCGCCCTTCGGCGACTGCAAATCAGCCCACGAAGGTGGGCGCGCCATGTATGGCGGCGCCAACTTGTTGGCGATTGCACTGGTTGGTGCAGTTTCAACTGCCTACGAATAGAGCCGGCGGGTTACCGCAGTAAATCTACGATTCCGTTCTATCTCCGCTATTGCTGGTCAAAGCGCACTTCGGATAGCTGGCGCAGGCGGTCCGCCGCCGCTTCTGGCGTCAGGTCGCGTTGGGGCTGGCCGAGCATCTCATAGCCCACCATGAACTTTTTTACCGTCGCCGAGCGCAACAGGGGCGGATAAAAGTGCAGGTGCAAGTGCCATTCGGGATACGCCGCGCCATCGGTGGGCTGCTGGTGGATGCCCATCGTATAGGGAAAAGACACCTCGAACAGGTTGTCGTAGCGGGTGGTCAGCCGCTTGAGCAGGCTTGCCAGCGCGTCCCGCTCTCCCTCGGTCAGGTCGCTGAGAGACGCCATATGCCGCGTGCTGAGGATCATCGTCTCGAACGGCCAGGTGGCCCAAAAGGGCACCAGCGCGACAAAATCCGCGTTCTGGCAGACAATTCGCTCGGCGCGGGCCAACTCGAGCGCCACATAGTCACACAACAGGCACGAGCCTTTGCTCCGCAGATAATCCCCCTGTGCGCGCTGCTCCTGCGCGACTTCTTGCGGCAGCGAAGCGTTGCTCCAAATCTGGCCGTGGGGATGGGGGTTGCTGCACCCCATGACCTGCCCCTTGTTCTCGAAGATCTGCACATAGTTGATCTGGGGCATGGCCCCGATCTCTTCATATTGCTCCGTCCAGACATCCACCACCCGGCGAATATCCGCCACCTCCATTTGCGGCAGCGTCAGGCTGTGGTCGGGGGAAAAGCAGACCACCCGGCATAGCCCCGGCTCCGCCTGGGCGACCAGCAGATCATCGGCGCGCACCTCTCCCGCCGGGATGTCTGGCAAGAGTGCGGCAAAATCGTTCTGGAATACATACGTGCCCGTATAGGGTGGGTTCTGGGCGCCATTCGCCCGCGTATTGCCTGGGCAAAGATAGCAGCCCGGGTCATAGGCAGGCCGCTTCTCCTCCACCGGCCGCTCCTGTTGGCCCTGCCACGGCCTCTTGGTGCGATGCGGCGAGACCAATATCCATTCCCCGGTCAGGGGGTTGAATCGTCGGTGAGGGTAATCGGACAGGTTAAACTCGGACATACCCCTCCTTTATAGGCTAATGGAAGTTCGCCTCGTACCTCTAGTCCAGCACTGAAGGTGCTGGACTAATAAAGTAAAATGCACTAAAGTGTATTAGGAGATATTTAACCCTTTTCAACGGGTTTCCTTTTTCCACAGCCTGGGACATTCAGTCCCAGGCGCGGCAGTTCACTATTTTTTTGAACCTTCATTTCACTGCCCGTTAGCATAGAGGCTGGCAGCCATTTGTCAAAACGGGCAAGGTGGCCGCAAGGGCTACGCGGCCCTGGACCCTTTGACGGATTCCCCTCCCTCTGCTACACTAAGTCACCCCATCGGTTCGGTCAGTTGGGTTTGGCAATGCGTCATCACCACAGACATTGTCGCTGAGGTGCGTCATGTTGTGTCCAGAGTGTCAACAGCCCTGTCCTGGTGGAGGCCTTTGCCCCCGGTGTCACCAGCAAGTCCCCGACCGCGAAACCTTTGGCGGTCAGGGCGGACACTATTTGCGCGTGCTGTTTGGGTTCTCCCTGATCTTTTTCGTGGTCTTTTTCCTCGTCACCAACATGGGGCCTGGCTTTCGGACTGCTGTGGCAAACCTCTATTCCTCCGGCTGGTTCTGGCTATACGTGGTCATCTTTTTGATCCCCATCGCCGTCGGCCTCTATTACTGGTTCATGCTGCGCGAAGAAGAGATCATCGTCACCGACGAATACATCGCCCGGCGCTCCCGGTGGGGAGATGAAAAGCTGGCCTGGAAAGACGTGCGCGGCTTTTACTACCGGCCCATCCTTTTCCGGCAAACCCGCCTGGGGCGCATCGCCGGTTTGAGCGGCTATTTCCGGGGAAGCGCCCTGATCGCCCGGCTGCCCAAGGTGTGCTATGAACTGATCGGCCCGCCCACGTCCACCGGCGCCCCCTATTGCCTGCGGCTGGAGCCGGGCACCATTGACGATATGCCCTGGTTACTCAAGCTCATTGAGGAGCGCGTCGGCCCTCCGGAAGAAGGGGCGGGCGCTCTGTAAGCCCATGTCGCGCGGAGGAGACAGATGCGCGCTGCCGGTCACGGGTTCCAGGTTCTTTGCCCAACGGAAGAAGACACCCTGCACGCCAACGTTTTGCGTATCGTGGCGGAGGTGGGCCTGCAAGTCGAGCATGACCTGTTTCTGGAGCGGTTGGCCGCCATCGGCGGGCGCGTGGACCGACAGAAGCGGCGCGTCACCTTTGCCCCCGACGTCGCCGAAGCGTTCATTGCCTCATGCCAGCGCGCCGACCTGCCCACCCCCCCGCCTCATATCGCGGGCGTGGTGGGCCTCTACTATGGCCGCTACCTGGACCCCGAAACCGACGCTTTTCTGCCCATGACCGTAGAGCGCATGCAGCGCTACTTTCAGGTGGCGCGCGCGCTGCCCCACGTGGATAGCCTGTCCATCCTCGGCTGCCCGCTGGAGGGCGTGCCCCCGGCGTTGGAGCCGTTGTACGAGCGCTATTGGGCCTGGCGGCTCGGCATCCACCCGGACGGCTCTATTCACCGCCTGTCGCTGTGCCCCTTTTTGCTGGAAATGTGCGAGGTCCACGCAGCGACGACGGGCCTCCCCATCGAGCAGGTCTTTGGCGGCACAGTTTATCTGATCCCGCCGCTAAAGCTGGGCTATCAGGAAGCCGCTCAGGTAGCCTGGTTCCTCGAACGGGGGCTGCGGGTAGGCATCGGCGGGAGCATGGCCACCGGCGGGGCCACTGCGCCGGTTACGCTCGCCGGGATGGTGGCGCTGACCATCGCCGAGGCGCTGCTGTTGGGACTGCTGGCCCATGCCCTACACGGCGAACGCCGCTGGACCATCTGGATGTCGGCCACGGCGCTAGACCCGCGCACCATGATGCGCCCCTATGGGCGGCCAGATATGGTGCTGGCGAATATGATGGGGGCGCAGCTGGCCCGCCGCTACGGTTGCGGGTTTTCGGGACACGCCGGTCTGAGCGACGCCATGCGCCCCTCGCCCCAGGCCGCCGCCCAAAAGCTGCAATCGGCGCTGACCACCCTGCTAACCTGCGGACAGGCGGCGGTGGAAGAGGGGCTGTTGGGGATTGACGAAGTCTTTTCGCCCGTGCAGATGGTGCTGGATGACGAACTGGTCAGCGCGATGGGTTGCTTTACCCGCGAGTATGCCATCTCGGATGACGCCATTGCCGCCGACCTGATCGCCGCCGTGGGGCCGGGCGGCAATTTCGCCGCCGAACCGCACACAGCCGAGTGGTTCCGGCGCGAGCTATGGGAGCCGACTCTATGGGAGCGCCAGCCCTTCCATTCGTGGCAAGAACGCGATGGCCGCACCGACCTGGAACGGGCGCGAGAACGTGTATTGGATATCCTCGCGTCGCCCGCGCCCCCGTGTGCCCTGCCAGACGCAGAGGAAACCGAATTGCGTAAGATCATCCAGCGGGCCGCAACGTTAGCCAAATAGGCCCGAGAGACTGCCAGCCAAAGGGGAAGCGATGACCACACCACTAACCTCCCGTGAGCGCATGTTGCGCGCCCTGCGCCACCAGGATATAGACCATGTGCCCTGTGCCTTTATGAGCTTTTCCGCCATGCGCGGGCGCTGCCAGGACGCCTACGAAGCGGTGGAGCGCGAGCTAGAGCTGGGGCTGGACAGCTTTTTGTTCATTCCGTCTTCCTGGCGCAACATGCGCCCCAACCACCCCGACCTGCGCGGGCTGCCCGTGCGCCTGCCCCCCTGGGTGGATACGCGGCTGTGGGTGGAGCAATTGCCCGGCGAGCAGTACCCCGTATTGCACAAAGAATATCGCACGCCCACCGGCACGTTGACGACGCTGGTACGCAAAACGGAGGACTGGCCCCACGGGAATTTCGTGCCGCTGATGGAAGATTACCAGATACCCCGCGCCATCAAGCCGCTGGTCACCAATCGAGACGACCTGAACGTGCTGCGCTCGCTGCTACAGCCGCCCAGCGCGGAGGATGTGGCCGAGTTCCACCGGGAGGTGCAGCGCGCGCGGGCCTTTTGCGATCACCACGGCATCTTGTTGGCAGGCGGCTGGGGCGTCGGCGCGGACATGGTCGGCTGGCTGTGCGGTCTGCAACAAATGGCGCTGATGAGCCTGGACCAGCCAGAGCTATTGCAAGACCTGCTCGATACGATTGCCGCCTGGAACGCCCAACGGATGCGGGTGGTGCTAGAGGCCGGGGTAGACCTGTATATTCGCCGGGGCTGGTATGAGGGGGCCGATTTCTGGTCGCCCGCCCTGCATCGCCGGTTCCTGCTGCCGCTCATCCAGCGAGAGGCCGCGCTGGCCCACGAGCATGATACACTGTTCGGCTATATCATGACCACCGGCGCGCTGCCCATGATCCCCAATCTGCTCCAGGCCAACATTGACGCGCTGATCGGCGTGGACCCGTTGCAGGCCGGTCCCGCGCCGCTGGAAACCATGCGCGACGCGCTGGCGGGACGGGTCTGCCTGTGGGGCGGCGTGAACGGCGCGCTCACCGTGGAAGAAGGCTCGCCGGAACAGGTGCGCGAGGCGGTAGGCTATGCGCTGGCTACCATGCGCGGGGTCAATGGCTTTATCCTGTCGCCGGTGGACAATGTCAGCGCCATCACACGTAACGCCTGGCGAAACGTGGACGTGTTCGTGCAAGCGTGGCAGCAGGGGCGCGGTTAGGCGGTTGATGAAAATTGAGAAATTAATGCCACATAATCGGACCGCCGGCTTCCAGCCGGCATTATAAGCCGCCAGGGATGGCGGCGGTCCAATCCCCTTCCACGCATACCCGGCGGTTGAAACCGCGGCAACCTCTGCCAAGTCCACCTTCGTGGACTTGCTTCCCAGCCGCCGAAGGGCGGCTTTGCAAACGTTGGTGCAGTTTCAACTGCCTAGACTGCTTGACATGGCCCGCCTGGCCTGGTAAAGTCAGATAGCGCGCTGGCCTATGGCCGCGTGATATTCTTGCTGTTCTGGCCCTACCTGTAGCATTCCCCAGCAGGTTCCCTTCGTTGATAGCTGTCCGTCAACCCATAGCTCACGAACCGATCATCTAGCCGTCGCATTCAGAGAGGCCGCGCCACGAGCGGCTCTCGTTCAACCTGTATCAAGCTTTGGACGGTTCGCCGTTGCGACGACGCACGGCAGCTTGATCATACTAACGGAGAATAGCAATGAAACCCTTCAGCAAACGCCTGCTCATCTTGCTTCTGGTCGTCAGCATGCTCCTGATGGTTGCGCCAACAGCCCTGGCACAGGGGCCGTTTACGCTCACCATCTTGCACACGAACGATACCCACGCGCATCTCGAATCCTTTGGTGATCCCCTGCAAGGGGGTATTGCCCGCCGCTTTACAGCCATCCAACAAATCAAAGGCGAGGCGGACAATGTGCTGCTGGTGGATGCCGGGGATGCCTTCCAGGGCACGCTCTTTTTCAACCAGTGGCAGGGAGAGGAAGAAGCCTATTTCATGAATGCCCTGGGGTATCAGGCCATGACCGTGGGCAACCACGAATTTGACTCTGGCCCGGCTACCCTGGCCGAATTCATCAAAGCCGCCGATTTTCCCGTCGTTAGCGCCAACCTCGACGTCTCCCAAGAAGCGGCCTTGAAAGACCTGATCAAGCCGTACACCATCGTCACGATTGGCGGGGAAAAAATCGGCGTCCTGGGCCTGAGCACGCCCGAAACGGTCTACATTTCCAGCCCCGGCCCCAATGTCAAGATCACCGACCCCATCGCGGCAGCCAAAGCTGCTGTCAAAGAGTTGGAGGGGCAGGGCGTGAACAAGATCGTCTGCCTCAGCCACCTGGGCTACCCCGGCGATATGTCTCTCGCCAAGGCCGTGGACGGCATTGACGTGATTGTGGGCGGCCACACGCACACGTTGCTCGGCTCGATGGAAGACGCGAGCGGCGTCTACCCCACCATCGCCAAGTCACCGGCTGGCACCACGGTGTTGATCGTCAGCGCCCAGGATTGGGGCAAGTATCTGGGCCGCCTGGATGTGACCTTTACCGCAGAGGGCGCTGTCAAGAGCTACCAGGGCGCGCCCATCGCCATTGACGAGAGCATCGCAGAAGACGCCACCGTTGCAGCGGACGTCGCCCGCTTTGCCGAGGCGATTAACGAACTCAAAGCCACAGTGATCGGCAAGACTACGGCGAATCTGGAAGGAACCCGCGAGTTGGCGCGCACGCAAGAGGTCAACCTGGGCAACCTGATCGCCGACGCTATTTTGTGGAAGACCGCCTCGGAGAAGACGCAAATCTGCATCATCAATGGCGGCGGCATTCGGGCCAGCATCCCCGCCGGAGATGTGACGATGGGGCAAGTGCTGGAAGTGCTGCCCTTTGGCAACCAGATCGCCACCTTTGGCCTCAAAGGCGCTGATGTGGTGGCCGCGCTGGAACAAGGCGTCAGCCAGGTAGAGGAACAAAAGGGCCAGTTCCCCCAGGTGGGCGGCCTGCGCTTTAGCTTTGATCCTAACAAGCCCGCCGGATCGCGGGTCATCAAGGTTGAGGTCAAGAACGCCGACGGCAGCTACAGCCCCATCAAGCTGGACGCTGTCTATCAGGTGGCTTCGAACGACTTTATGCGCCAGGGCGGGGATGGGTATACCATGTTCGCCGAAAACGCCATAGACCCGTATGACGCGGGGGCGGTTCTGGCGGATGCTGTGGCCGAGTACATCGCGGCTCATTCGCCCATCAATCCGGCGATCGAAGGGCGCATCACCACCGGCACTGCACCGGCGGCGCAACCCAAGCCCGCGCCAACCCCTCAGGAACCCGTCGCCGTCCCTATGGCGGGGACGCTGGTTGGCAACAATGGCGGCGCGTTCGCGGTCTATGAGCTGATGGTTGAATCGGCCACCGACGTATCGCTACGGCTCCAGTTCGCGCCCGATGATCCCATCATAGCGCGGGGCTTTGGCGTCAATATCTACGGCCCCTTGGGCCAGGTGGCGGTGGGCCGCTACACCGGCCAGCACGGTGAGCGTACGGCCACGTTCACCGCTCAACCCGACGTCAAATACCTGATCCAGGTGTACAACTATATCCCGAACAGGGAAGTAGGGTACGCGATCAACCGGTAACCGGCTGCACGAGCAACGAGGCCGACACCCCGTAAATAGAAGTGTCGGCCTCGTTTGCTGTACGTGGCGGCGTATGCAACAAAAAACCTGTCTGAGGGGACAGACAGGCACAAACGATCTGGGGACCGATCCGGCCCTGAAAAGGGCCTCGGATAGCGCAGGCCGCGCAGCCTGCTGCTAGACGTACGGGTCCAGGCGTTGCTTGATCTTGTTTTCGGACATATAGCCCACCAGGCGCTCCTCTGGCTCTCCCTGGACAAACAAGATCAGGGTAGGAATGCTGGTCACACCGAACTGGTCCGTGATCTTGGGGTTGGCCTGCACGTCGAGCCGGAGAATACGTAGCTTGCCCTCATGCTCGGTGGCGATCTTTTCCAGCACAGGAGCGAGCATACGGCAAGGGCCGCACCATTCTGCCCAAAAGTCTACCAGCACTGGCAGTTCTGCCTCTAGCACCTCGCTTTCAAAGGTGGCATCCGTCACTTCTTCCAGTCCCGCCATGTTCCCTCCCATGTTGATGAGATGTTACGCGGATGTATCTGCCTGGCTCGCTCCAGGCGCCTGGGTTTCGGGTGCAACATTGGAAAACTTTAAAAAGAACTGGATCACGCGCTCCAACTGTGTCCGACTCTGTTGACCGGTGGGGGCTGACAGACAGCGCTCCAGGTGATGGCTCAGGACAAGCAAGCCAGCTTTGTCCAGCGCCGCCCGCGCCGCCAACAGTTGGGTAACAATGGCCTCACAGTCCCGCGCCTCTTCGATCATGCGCTGGATACCGCGAATCTGCCCCTCCACACGGCGCAACCTGGCCAGAATCTCTGCTTGTTCTTCTTCGTTACGCTCTGCCACCTTCACCACCCTGCATTTTGTGTCTGGTTCCAATTTCAAAGACAGTATAGACCAGTGGGGATAAAACGTCAAGCCTTTTTTGCTTGTTTTTGATAATAAAATACCCCAGTTGCCCAAACTGGGGTATTACGAGGATAAAGATTGGTCAAAAAACGCTATCGCACTGCCACTGATATCAGCCCGCCGTCAATATCGCTCTTTTACTCGGCGGAGGCATCCTTCTCACAAGCGGCCACAGGCGCAACAGGCAGGACGAGTCCTACGAGGTCGCGCCTTGTGCCGTTCATCAGTGTTTGTCCTTCAGGTTATTCAGCAAGATCACCGCGCCCAGGGCGATGATCAGCAGCGGCCACAGAGTGCCCCACCTGAACCACCACAAGAGGCCCAGGCTGTCGAGCAGCAACAGCAACCCAACGAGCACCAGCCCGCCGCCCAGCACGATCATCCGATTGGAGGCTATGCTGTCGGCGCTCTCGCCCCAACGTTTGCCTCGCAGGGCGTTCTGCGCCTCGTGGCCGAACTCGCGTGCCCTTTGGCCGATTTCATCGACGTTTTGCCGTAAAAGCTCGTCGTGGCTCAACGTCTCTGTCCTGCGAGTTGGCACGAAAATCCAGAGCAGGATATACGCCGCCACGGGCAGGAACCCCAGGCCGCTGGTCATGGCGAGCAGGACAAAGAGGATGCGCACGAGCAAGGGGTTTACGTGTAAATACTCGCCCAGCCCCCCGCACACGCCACCGATGATGCGATCTGTTTCACTACGATAAAGATGGTTCATACGATACTCCCTCCTGATGTGACGCCTGCCGCAAGATATATCCTCGGCAGGCTGTAAATGGCTTAGCTTGAGCTTCCAGATACTATACGCCACAAGGGGAGAGAGGTTGCGAGGCGCGGGGAGTCACGCCGCTACCGTCGGCCAAACTCTTTTTCCAACTGGTCCCGGCTCAGATGCACGATGGTGGGCCGCCCGTGGGGGCAGGTGTGCGGCAGATCGCAGCGTTCCAACTGGCGCACCAGATCGCGCATTTCCTCCAGCGAGAGGGTCTGCCCGGCCCGCACGGCGGTATGGCACGACAGGGTAATGAGGGCCTGATCTTCCCACGAAAAGCCCTCGCCGCCCTCTAGCGCCGCGTCAATCATCTCCAAAATGGCCCCGGCGATGTCGCCGTCCACCAGCGTGGCGGGAACTCGCTTGACCAAAAAGGTCGTGCGGCCAAAGGGGATGATCTCGAACCCATAGCCAGACAGCGTTTCCAGGTGCTCGCCGAGCAACGTGGCCTGCTGCGGGGCCAGGTCCACCGGCAGGGGGTCGAGCAACTCTTGGCTGACCACCTCCGCCTGCTTGCGTTGTGCGCGCAGCTCCTCATAGCGCACCCGCTCGTGGGCGGCGTGCTGGTCCACCAGATACATGCCGCCGGGGCCTTCTGCGATGATATACGTCTGGGCGATCTGCCCCAGCACGCGCAGCATGGGCAGTCGGGCCACGGAAACGGTATCAGACAATGGGGGCTGGGCAACCGGCTCGCGCCGCTCCAGCGGGGGCACGTCCCCTGTTCGCTGGACTTCCATCGCCATGCGAGTCTGCGCGGCGGTAAACGGCCCCGTGCGCGATAGCATCTGCTGGCGCCGCAAGGCGGAAGGCCAGTCAGGGGGCGTCGCAACGCTGGGAACCGGATGCTGGGCCATCAGCGTGGTACGCACCGCCTTTTGCACAGCCCCGAACACCTCGCCCGACTGCCGAAAGCGCACCTCGCGCTTGGTGGGGTGAATGTTCACGTCCACATCCTCTGGGGGGAGGTCAATATTCACCACCAGCACCGGATAGCGCCCGGCAGGCAGCAGGCTGCGATACGCCTCGGTGACGGCAAAGGTCAGCGCGTTGTCCTGAATCCATCGCCGGTTCACGAAAAAGGTGGCATCCTGGCGGTTGGCGCGATGCAACGAAGGCGCGCTGATATAGCCGCCCACGGTGATACCCGCCTGCCCCTCGCGTGGCTCCATTTCCAGCATTTGCTCGGCCACGTCCAGCCCATAGATAGCCACGATCACGTCAAACAGTTGCCCCGTGCCCGTAGTGCGAACCACCAGGCGGTCATTGTGATGCAGAGCGAACCGCTTTTCGGGATAGGCCAGGGCATAGCTGCACACCAGCCGGGCCACGTGGCCTGCCTCGGTGGCGTCGCTTTTCAGGAATTTCAGGCGGGCAGGCGTGTTAAAGAACAGGTTTTCCACCTGCACTGTCGTGCCTCGCGGGCGGGGCTGGCTCTCGCGCTGCGACGGCACGCCGCCCTCTATGCGGTAAAGGGTGGCGGCCTCCTCGTCTGCCGTGCGGGTATGGATGGTCAGGCGGGAAACGGCGGCCATGCTGGCGAGCGCCTCGCCGCGAAAGCCCAGCGTGCG
>JAAYXX010000079.1 GCA_012515695.1 Chloroflexota bacterium | reverse complement strand
GCGCTTACCGCCTTCTCCCCCCGGGAGAAAGCGGCAGGTATGCCGATGCCCGAAGGGCGGATGAGGGCAATCCCGATCTTGCCCCAACACTTGATCCGCGAAAAGTTAGTGTTATTGGCCACCTGGGCCAGCATGGTTCGCCAGGGGGATAGGTTGTCCCACAAACTGGCTTGCTGACGTTGGCTTCCAGTTGGCACGAAAGAGGGGTAAACGCGACTGCGCAGACGAGAGAGCTTGATTGATAAAAGGTATATTCACACGACTTTAACACTTACTCTTTTGATCTATGTTATACTTTTGGCAGTTTTGCTTATATCAGCCGGAATGTGGCTTTGCTGATGACCGAAGATACTCGAAAGGAGTGTAGCCACTATGGATAGGGAGCGTCGCAGCTTGCTGACTGCCAAGGAAGCTGCCCAATATTTACGCGTAAGCCTGCTTACTTTGAGCAAGATTGAAAAAGAAGGCGACCTGGTTCCGTTCCGTACCCCTGGCGGCCATCGCCGCTATAGTATCGAGATGTTGAACGCTTATCTGGAGAACAGCAGGGAAAACCGCCGTCGATGCGGCCCCACTCTGGCCTAGAATCTCCTTTCCACAAAGCATCAATTAGCATACGCGCCCTGTCACCGGGTCAGCTATTCCCATCCGACCTAAAAGACGAGCGTCAGGCTCCCCTTTGCCAAAGAGGGGGGCCTTTTTGCTTTGGCACCCGATAGAATTTGACAGGGGCCGATAGGCTATTTATACTACCTGACATACCTCCTATGAACCGGCGGCGATACCGGTTGTGCTTATTTGTTTGCCAATCTGATTGTATGCTGCGACTCACTTAATAGCTGGGGTGCATTTACGCTGTTGGGACACTGCGAGCATCGTGCGGGCTGCGAAGGGCCTGCGAGCATATCCCCCCTCGCTTGAATGCGCCTGAACCTTGAGGTTTTGGACCGCTGGGCATCGTTATCTCTTGAATGAAGGGTCTGTTGGATACGCGAGGTATACGTATCGTGTCTTGTTGATTGCCCAGGCCGGGAGGCTGTTCTCACCGGACGCGTGTGAGTTTGACGTGCGCGGTTGCCTTCTGTTGCCCTCTGACTGCTTTATTCGGGCGCGACAAATCTCCTGACCCACTCCATTCCCCTGCCTTGGTCCTCACCTGCCAATTAACGCGGGCGTTGCTGCCTGCTTGCGCGCTGGCTTGGCAATTTACAGAACAATGGTGTTATCTTTCAGCTATGGAGGAGGTTCACGTTGAAGAGTTCTGATCTATCGTTGTCTCCGCTCTCATCGTCAGGGGGTGCCTCTGCCTCGGCGCCGCGTCAAAGGCGAGAATCCCCAATGCCCTTCCGGCGGGCGCGGCTGTGGCTGCGGGATAACGGGGCGCCGCTGATCATGTCGTTGCCCGGTTTCCTGCATCTGCTGATCTTTGCCTACATCCCTATGTTCGGCATCATCATCGCCTTTAAGGACTATCGCTTCGATCAGGGCATTTTCGGCAGCAAGTGGATCGGCTTTTACAACTTTCGCTACCTGTTCTCCTCAGCAGTCGCCGTCCGCATCACCCGCAACACCGTTCTGCTCAACTTTATGTTCATCCTCACCGGCCTTGTGGCCTCGTTGATCGTCGCCTTGCTGATGAACGAGGTGCAGGGCAAGCTGCGCGCCCGCTTTTACCAGTCGGCCATGTTCCTGCCGCACTTTATCTCCTGGGTCATCGTGGGCTACTTTGTGTTCGCCCTGCTCAACCTGGAAGATGGCATGGTGAACCACCTGCTGCAATCCCTGGGCAAAGAGCCGATTCGCTGGTATGGCGAAGCCCAATACTGGCCGGCCATTTTGGTCATCGTCAACCTGTGGAAAGGCATGGGCTATGGCAGCATCCTCTATCTGGCGGTCATGCTGGGCATCAACCCCGAATTCTACGAGGCCGCCAAGATTGACGGAGCCAACAAGCTCCAGCAAATCCTGCACATCACCCTGCCCATGCTGGTGCCCATCATCATCATCCAGCTCTTGCTGGCTATGGGCGGCATGTTCCGCGCCAACTTTGGCATGATCTTTAATGCCACCCAGAACCGCTCATCGCTCTACCCCACCACCGACGTGATCGACACTTTTGTCTATCGGGCGTTGTTGCAGATGGGAGACATGGGCATGGCCGCCGCGGCAGGCGTCTACCAGTCTGTGGTGGGCTTTGTGCTGGTGATCCTTTCCAACTGGCTGGTGCGCCGCGTTGACCCTGAGCGGTCGCTGTTCTAGAAAGCGAGGATAACGCACACATGACAACACAACAAACCCGGGTCCGTTCGGGGCAATGGTATGTGGCGATGGGCGTATTGGGCAGAGTGCTGCTGAACCTGGTGTTGCTGCTGCTCAGTCTGGCCTGTCTGATTCCGTTCATGGTGATTATCTCGGCTTCGCTCTCTACTGAGGAGGCCATTGGCAAGTATGGCTATACGCTGATTCCCCGCGAGTTTAGCACGGTGGCCTACCAATTCATTCTGAACGACTTGGAGCGGGTGACTCGCGCCTATGGCGTGTCCATCATCGTCACGGTGGCGGGGGCAGCGTTGAGCATGTTGGTCATGTCGCTGTGGGCGTACGCGCTCTCGCGCAAACAGTTCTCGCTGCGGCAGCCGCTCTCGTTCTATATCTTTTTCACCATGCTGTTCAGCGGGGGGTTGGTGCCCTCCTACATTCTGATTACGCAATACCTGCACCTGAACAACAAGCTGTGGGTGCTGATTATCCCCGGCATGGTCAGCGGGTGGAACGTGCTGGTGTTGCGCACGTTCTTCCAGGACTTGCCGGATGAATTGCTGGACGCGGCCAAGATTGACGGGGCGGGGGAATGGCGCATCTTTTTCCAGATGGCGATTCCGCTCTCCACGCCGGGGCTGGCGACCATTGGGCTGTTCACCATGTTGGGCTACTGGAACGACTGGTATACGGCGCTGCTCTACATAGACGAACCCAAGCTGTACCCCATCCAGTACTTGCTGTACGTGATCATGAACAGCCTGCGCTGGTTCCAGGAGGGGACGCAAGTCATGTCGATGTCCATCCGGCCGCCGTTGCTGCCTGCGCGCATGTCGATGGCCGTGCTGGCGATTGGGCCGATTGCGTTCGCCTACCTGTTCGTGCAAAAGTACTTTATCCGTGGTATCCGGCTCGGTTCGATCAAGGGTTAGTAGCAGCGCACGTCCTACAGCGTACGGACACATCGAGTTGCCTGGAAGGGGGTGATCAAAGCCAGGATAGCACTACTCTCGTGGGTCTGTTCGAGTATGCTCAGGAACCTATTAGTATACGCCCATTCATGATTCACAGGAGAGAAGAAATGTCCAAGAAACTGACTCGTCGCGATTTCATGGTTGTCACCGGATTGGCCGGAGCCGCCGCTGCGTTGGCAGCCTGCGCGCCCAAAGCTACCCCAGCCCCTACAGAAGCGCCGAAGGAAGCGCCTCAAGGGGCCAAGTCAGAGACAGAGGCCGAGGCTACGTCCGCTCCAGCAACCCAGCCATCGGTAGAGTTGCTGTACTACTATGGTGGGCGCGAATCCTTCGCCGACCTCGATGAAGTGCAGGCGGCGATGAGCGAGATCATGCAAGCGCAGTTCAACGCGACCATCAAGCTCAACCCCATCGAGTTCTCGTCCTACCAGGAAAAGATGAACGCCAAGGACGCCGCTGGGGAAAAGTACGACCTGTGCTTTACCTCCAACTGGGCCAACCCCTACTATGTCAAGGTCAAGAACGGCGTGCTGGCCGATATCACGGACGCTCTGCCGCAGTGGGCGCCCAAGTACTATGGCGGCCTCAACCCGGGCATCTGGCTAGGCCCCAAGGTGGGCGGACGGATTTACGCAGCCGTGAACCAGCAGATTTTCCCCGCCGCGTTTGGCCCCATCGTTCGCGAGGACCTGGCCCAGAAGTATGGCCTCGACCTGTCTACCATCAAAAAG
>JAAYXX010000078.1 GCA_012515695.1 Chloroflexota bacterium | reverse complement strand
GCCCAGGGGGATGTCTTCCCCGGCCACACCGTGCGGGTAACCTTTGCCGTCGTACCGCTCGTGATGGTGCAGGATCAGGCTTTGCCCATCAGCGAAAGAGTGAAAGCTACGCACCAGTTCCGCCCCGATGACCGGGTGCTTGCGAAACTCGTCAACCTCCTCATCTGTGAACTTGCCCGGCTTGAAAAGCAATGTGTTGCTCATGCCGATCTTGCCCAGATCGTGGAGGCGGGCGGCTGTCCGCAACACCCTGATCTCCTCATAAGGCAGGGCTAACTGGTTGGCAATCGCTTCGGCAATCTGGGCCACCCGGCGAGAGTGCTGGTAGGTGCTGGGGTCGCGCTGGTCAATGGCGTCGGCCATGCTCATCAGCGCGTGGCGCGTTTGCCTCTGCAGGTCGGCCAGGTGGCTGAACGACTGCCGGACGATGACCATGGGGAGCACCAGGGCGAACACGGCCCAGGGGCGATATTGCCACAGAGCCGCCATTACTGCCCCCAGGGGGATCAGGGTAATGTTATTCCAGATCTGATCCTGGAGGTTTGTTTTCCAGATGTGCCAAAAGTCGGCGCCCGTCGTCAAAGAGACGATACAAGAGACGAGGCCCACATTGACCACCAGAAAAGCCACCACCATCCCCATAACGGCGAACCCGTTTTGCACGGAATGGAAGGGGCTGTCCGAGGAATCGCTGAGGGCGCTATAGGTGAAGCTGATGGCCGCCGAGGTGATGGCCATTTCGCTGGCGTTAAAGGCGGCCTTGTACCAGGTGCGACGCAGGGCCATTTCGGCCATCAACGTGCCCAAGAGTGTAACCAGGATCGTAAAGCCTGGGCCAAAGAGGATAGCAGCGGCGGCCTTGATGGTGCCCGAGACCGTGACTTCGGCATTATCCTCGAATGGCAGGCCGATGGGATATAGATCCGCCACAAAGATGGCAAAGGTAAAAACGAACAGAGACAGGGCGAACGGGAGGTCCACATCAACAAAAGCCATACTCCATACAGACAGGAGTATAGCTAACACAATCAGGCCATAGATATAGAATTGAACCCTTTGAGGCAGTGATCTCATCGTTCGCTCGAGCTTTTGGCTGCGATGCCCCGTGATGGCCGGGCGCCAGCTACACGGGAAAAAGGTTCAGCCCGGCGAACCGTACCAGCGACCCATCGAGCCGCGATTCGCCCGCAACCGATCCATCCCGGTATATTCCCCCATCTCCAGACTATACGCAGTATATGAAGGCTAGATGAACAGTAGCGCCTGGATTCTGACAGTTTGTTCATCTATCAAGACGCATTAGAGCGCCAGAAGGTACTGCCTGGGGGAAAAAAAGAGAAGTACGAGTGAACTGCTCGTACTTCCCACAATCCATGCCTTTTATGCGTATATATCCAGGCACAAGCCTGGTGAACCGAAGGAGCCCAGCCCAAAGATGTCGCCTATGCAGCGACAGTATGTATCACAGGGAAACTCGTCCAGAGAAACCTCTGACATGACGAATTTGACCTGTTATCAACCTCTTGCGATTAGCGCCACTTGTAGTCAGCGGCTGCGGCCGCGACGAGGCTGGCAACCACAACGACGATATACAGAGCCTTGTAATACAGGGCTTTAACGTGCCATTTCATTGGGAAATCCTCCTTATTGTTTCGGTGTAGGTGTGCCTTGTTCAGGCATTTGGATTCCCCTTCGCTTCGCTTCGGCACAAGGCCGAGGCTGGGCCCCTTCGGTAACACCCTCCTTCAGTCAATGCGTGGGGCTTTCACCTGACTACCCATCGAGAAGGTGGCTCGGTTGCCATTGCTGGCCCGGAACCACACGGGCAATCGGCGATTGATTGCGTCTAGCGTGGCTTTGGCTACCGCGTCTAGAGGTTGGTCGCGTACCAGACAAGTCCCGGTCAGGCATTCCTCGCCCTGAGAAGTCAGTGCGTGGATTACCACCAGCGAGACGTTTTGGCCGTTCGCCGAGACATGCTTGGCCTCTTGAACTGCCAGACGCGCCATCTCGCCGATGGCCTGCTGCACAGCGCCAATAGTAGCCTGGGCTGTGGCGTTTGCCTGGGCATCCTGGTGGGCCTCGGTGAAAACAGAAGCGACGCCCTCGTAGGTTCGGCCATCGCTTTGGAGCACCACCCGAACACAATTTTCGGCCTGAGGGGAGGCCGAAGCGGACACAAAAATCAGACGGCTGGGAACCAAAGACACGTTCGGGGCATCGAGTTGTACCAGACTAATCCTGCGATAGTCTATTCGAATGCCAAAGCGGGCATACAACAGGGATTCTGTATCCCGCACGATTTGCTTGGCCTTGCGGCCAGCCGAGCCAACCAGATGAATCTCTGAGATGGCTCCCTTGTCATCGAGAATAACGCGAGCCGAGG
>JAAYXX010000010.1 GCA_012515695.1 Chloroflexota bacterium | reverse complement strand
GCCGTCGAGCAAAGGGAGCAAGAGCGGGTAGACGTTGCCTTCGAGGGCAAAGTATTTGTGTTCATTGAGCAGGAACACAAGGTTATCACCCACAGCGTGGGCGCTGAACGATGCTTTCAAGCGAGGTTTGGTTATCATCATGTCTCCTGGGGAATCCGCTATTCTTGGGATACTGGGCTGGGTGTCGCGGCGCGGCTGTGAGCTGGCGCGCCAACGGCGGCCTGCCGTTGGCGAACGGGCCGAATGTCGTACAGGTAGTAGCTCTTTTGATGATGGCAAAAGATGACGTGCTCATACCAGTCTTCCCAGTTCAGCCAGACGGGGCGCAGCCGGAAGATGCGATAGGGGTAGCTTCCCTTGGTCAGCACCGGGATACCGCCCGTCACGCAAGCCTGGTAGTATTCCCAGATGTTATGGGATAGCTCGATTTGCAGGTTGTTGACCTGGAAGGGCATGCGGAACAGGCCGCGGTTCAAGGTGACAGCTTCGTGTAGCACCTGTGGGTCAAAGGCGATGTCTTGCTCGCGCAGGCAATCGGCCAGGGCTTGCTCGGCTTCGCTGTAGAAGGCTTCGAGCTTCCATTCGGTGGCGAGCTTGAGCAGCGCGTACTGGTCGGCGGGCCACCAGAGGCCCAGCCATTCCTGGGAGGCCATCAGCTCGTCGCCGCCGCGCTGGACCTCGCGGGCCTGTTGGCGCAGCAGATCGCCAATTTCGGCCAAGACCGGGAACTGGGCGGGGGCATCCGCGATTGCTTCCAGCAGTGGGCGATAGTCAACGCCGTACAGGAAATGCAGCAGCACAAAGGGGACCTGTAGCAGGCGGTTGTAATACACCAGGTCCGTGACCCACCACAGCGTTTTGGCCCTGATCCACGCGTCCGGCGGCATGGCATCGGTGCTGACCACCGTGTCGATATACTCGGTGACCTCATCGGCCTCGGTCTCGGCGATGGAGCTATGGGCGGCGAGAGTCCTTTGCGGCACGAAACGTATGCCAAAGCGCTGCTGGTATTCGCGGCTGCCCATCTCGGCGTTGGGCAGAATGGAGCAGTTGTAGAAAAAGAGGCGGCTGTGTTGGCCGCTGGCAATCACTTCCGAAATGCCGTCGGCAAAAGAGTCATAGGTTTCGCCGGGGAGCGCAAGAATAAAGTCGGTATAGGTCTCGATGCCATCGCGCCTGTAGAGGTGTTGCAACTGGCGGAATGCGTCCATCGAGATGTTCTTGCGGTTGATGTTCTCCAACACGACGGGATTCATCGTTTGCAGCGAGAGACTCACGCCCGCGTTCATGTGGGCTGCGCCCAGCGTTTTCTGCACCTGATATGCCCGGCTGACGACGTTCTTGGTGTTCTGGACAGACAGAGCCAGGGGGTATCCCCGATCGCGGCGCGTCTTGGCGGCCAGCTCTGCGATCTCGACGTCGCGGCGGAGCAGCCCAAAGTTGGCGTCGCAACAGACGACGTACTCTATCTCGTGGTCGGCAAACCACTCTAGTTCCTGGGCGACTCGTTCCATGTCAAAGCGGTGGACGCGCGCGTTGACGCCCGTACCCCAATCGCAGAAAGAGCAGGCGAAGGGGCAGCCCCGGTTGGTCTCCCACAGCGCCATCCACTTGGCCTGAGGGTTGGCATCCATCAAGGGCTTTAGTGTGCCTGACAGGTAGGGCGATGGTATAGACGCCAGGTCGGTAATGTTGCTTTGGCGGGGATGGTGGACGAATGAGCCGTCTCGCTCGAGATAGCTGACGGCCTGGATGGATGACCAGTCGCGGTCCTGACTGTGCTCCAGGATGTCCAGGAAAACCTGCTCGCCCTCGCCGTGGCATACGATGTCGATGAAGCGGTTCTCCCGAAGGAAATCCTCGGCCTCGTTGGGAACCTGATGCCCGCCAAAAATGATCAGCGTGTCTGGGCACTCTTCCTTGAGGCGGCGGGCGATAGCCAGGGAGAGGCGAATATTCCAGACATACGCGGAAAAGCCGACGATATGAGCGCCGCGTAGGCGTGCTACTGCTTCTTCTACCGGCATGCGCTGGCAGAGCGGCAGCAGGAACTCGTAGCGTTCGGGATTGGACGCATGTTGCTGTGCATATGCCTGCAAGAGCGCGATGGGGTAGGGCAAGAGCTGCCACGTATCGTTTGTCGAGTCCGTCTTGTCGGACTGGGGCGTAATGGAGCCATCTCGCAGTTTGCGCTCTTCCCACCGAATGCGCGTCCGGTTCATGTCGGTGACAAGGTGGACCAGGGCTACTCGAACCTTGTCGTTCATCTAGTTGCCTCGATGTATGGATGGTGTGTCGGATGATGTGCAGGGCAGGCGCGACTTGGCCGCGCTGTGAAATGTGATCCTACAGCAGGCCAGGCATTCTGATTTGCGTGGCATTGGGGCTGGCGAGAAACCGGGTAACAGAGAGTCATGAAAATGCGTCTTTCGTCCTAATCAACTGCTCAGTTGGGCACCAAGGGCGAGCGTTTTGTGGGTCGTGGGTTCACGCACCTCCGAACCCACGACCCGAATATGGTCGTACTGCGCTGAGGCGAAGCCTAGCAGCAGCAGCTACAGCAGGGAGTGCAAGTGCAGCTACAAGCGGCGCCACCGGCGACTGCTTCCAGCTCTTCGTCAGAAAGCTCGACTTCGGACAGCTCGGCCGGCTGCTCCAGAGGGATATACAGGTCAATAGCGCCTTTGGTTTTGCCCTCTTCCCAGAGGCGAATCTGGTCTTCGAGGCTGCCGTCTTCCTGGATCGTGGTGATGATGTTGATCTGGGCGCCCTGCGGGTCGAGACCAAATTCGAGCAGTACTTTGCTGGGGTCTGCCTTGAGCGCGGCGATGAACTTGCCATCCTCGGACCAGGCCTGGCTGAGTAGCTGGCCGTACTTGGTGACGAACTGGGTACGCTCTTGCTGATTCATCAGATGTCCTTTCGTAGTTGAAGCATGGTTCCTGACAGAACCACAGGTCTGCGCAAAAGGGTGACTGGGCAGGCCTTCTCCTGCGGCAGTTGCGTGTGTGGTTGTGGTGCCCTCGCAGTACCTCCTACCATGTTATTCGATGGGATGAGTGCAATGGGCTTTCGCGCATTGCTGGTGAACGTTCGCACCTGCTCCCAACGCCAGATGGCACACCATCTGTCCATATCAGGCCATATCCATACGATTGCGATGCATGATACTCGCACCGCACCGGGCCAGGCAGTGTGCTGCCACCGGCAGAAGGAAAGCATGGATAGGCTCTCTATGGGGCGCGTCTATGCGACGAACGGAGTAACGATCGGAGGATGCGCCAGATTGAGTATGGTGCGTGCTTGATGATCTGGTTTGCATGCTAATCGTATGGATATTCCTGGTATGCTGATAATACAGTCATATCATAGCGCTTTGCTGCTATTCTGATGTAAAGTGTGGATAAAATGTCGGGTTAGTTTCAGTTCAGTGTATCTGGATATTGCCATACGGGGAGCTGCCAGGTGGTCGTCTTTGACGCAACAGAGGGCAGGACAATTGCCTGAAGTATAGCATAATACGCCCCGGACTTGGCTGGCTATACCTAAAGAATACGTAAAAAATCCATCTACCGAGTAAAATGTAGATTCCTGGTTCCTTTGACACAGTGCGATGTCACGTCTATAGTGAGCGCCAGTGCCCCCTAGCAGCAGCCATTAGGATAGGCGGTTGAAACCGCGGCAACATTTGCGAAACCTGCCTTCGCAGGTTCGTTTGCAGCCGCCGAAGGGATGCTTGCCATGTTGATGCCGACGCCGCGCCCTGCCGCTAGCAGCAGCCATTAGGATAGGCGGTTGAAACCGCGGCAACATTTGCGAAACCTGCCTTCGCAGGTTCGTTTGCAGCCGCCGAAGGGGCGACGGCGCCATGCATGGCGGCGCCAGCTTGTTGGCGATTGCACTGATTGGTGGAGCTTCAACTGCTCATGCGATGGCGCTTTGGGGCAGGGCGTGACGTTTCTGCGGCAGACGTTCGGCATTCTACGGAAGAGGGTAGCCATGACAGCAGATATGCAAGGACTGACGGCGGTAGTGACTGGCGGAGGCAGCGGGATTGGCCGAAGCACCTGTCTGGAGTTGGCGGGGCGGGGCGCGCAAGTGGCTGTGCTGGACATTGCTGTGGAGCAGGCCGAGCGGATCGCGGCGGAGGTGAGGGGTCTGGGCCGAGAGGCGCTGGCTTGCCAGGTGGATGTGACCTCGGCCAGCAGCGTTCACGCGGCGGTGGAGCAGGTGTTGGACCGCTTTGGGCGCATTGATATTCTGGTGAACTCGGCGGGTATCTATCAGATTGGCACGATTAACGATATCAGCGAAGCCGATTGGGACCGCGTGGTGGGAGTGAACCTCAAGGGGGCGTTCCTGGTCTGCAAAGAGGTCGTGCCGGTGATGCAGCGGCAAAAGGCCGGGGCGATCGTGAATATGTCGTCCATTTCGGGCCGCACCAAATCCATGCTGGCGGGCGTCAACTATGTGGCGTCCAAGTCGGGGGTGATTGGCCTGACCATGTGCCTCGCCAACCAGTTGGCCGCGGACGGCATTCGGGTGAACTGTGTGGCCCCCAGTTCGATAGACACGCCCATGAATGCGAACCTCACCGCCGAGCAGGTACGCCAGTTCGAGGAGCGCACCCCACTGGGGCGGCTGGGCAAGCCGGAGGAGGTGGCGGCGGCCATCGCTTTCCTGGCGTCGCCTGCCGCGTCTTATATCACCGGAGACACGTTGAACGTTAACGGCGGCATCTTTATGGTCTAGCCCGCCCGTATCATTACATAACATCAGCGAGGTGGAGATGGGCACAACGGTTCGGATGACGGCGGCGGAAGCGTGTTCGGCGGCTGCGATTCAGGCGGTGATTGATGGCCTGGGACCGGCGGGTGGCACGGTGGAACTGCCAGCGATGGAACTAGAATTGGACCGGGGCATTGAACTGCGCTCCGGCGTAACGCTGGCAGGGCAAGGGGCGGATACTGTGCTGCGGATGAAACCGGGCCGGGTGTATCCCCTGTCTGGCTACCACAACTATGGGATGCGCGACGTCCCATTGCAGTATACCGATGGCCTGGAGCCGGGAATGACTGTAGCCTTGCGCGATAGCGTGTACCAGGGCTTTTTTGAGACGTTGGCGGTCATCACCTGGGTGCGGGACAACTGGGTGGGGCTGGATACTGGCCTGGCTTCGGATTACCTTGCCGAAAACAAACCCCTGCTGATTACCAGCTTTCCCCTGGTGTTCGGGCGGGGCGTGGAGCGGGTGGCGGTGCGCGACCTGACGCTGGACGGCAACCGGCAGGCGCAGCCGGGCGGGATTGGCGCTTGTCGCGGGGCGGCGGTCTATTTCATCGGGAGCAGCGATTTTCGGGTGACCCGTGTGACCGAGCGGGGGTTTGCCGGGGAGGGACTCGGCTTTCAGATGTGCGCGCACGGCGAGATTACCGACTGCCGATTCACCGACAACGCGGGCAATGGCTACCATCCGGGGGCGGGTAGCACGGGAGTGCTGTTTCGGAATTGCGTCGCGGAAGGCAACAAGCGCGCCGGGTTCTTTTTCTGCGTACGGGCCAACCACATCACCGTGGAGGGGTGCTCGTTCGACGGGAATGTGGACTGTGGCGTGTCTGTTGGCACGCGGGACTGCATGAACCTGCTGCGTGACTGCACGATACGCGGCAATGAGGGGCCGGGCATCCTGTTCCGCGACTGCGTGCGCCCGGTGGAGGTGCATTCCTGCGTGGTCGAACGCTGCCGCATTGAGGGGAATGCTCGACTGACGGGCAAGGGGCAGATTGACGTACTGGCCGACGCGCATGACCTGATTCTGCGGGACAATGTGCTGCTGGGCGCAGAGGAACGCGAGAGCGCAGGCATCTATTTGGGGCCAGCGACGACGAATATCTGGCTGAGTGGCAACACGATTACGGGCTGTTTCCCCGACGTGATTGCCAGCCCCGAAAGCAGGGCTTCCCAGCTGCCTGCTATCGAGTATGGCCTGGAAGCGGCGCGTGAGGAGCATTTCCGCCACCTGGCACGCACGAGGATTTAAGGGTTCAGAGGCGGACAGTTTGCGCGCCTGCAAGGCGCGGGTACCTGTCCGCTCTTGACGATAAAATGAGGGTTTCGGGCAGTCGCGGCGCAACGACCTTTGTGCCCGACTGCCCTCTACAGATTGACACACGGCAATGTGCTGTGTATCGTGTTCACGGCACAAGATACATCGTCAGGCCCGTTGGCCTCCTCTTGCCTCTATCCTGACTCTACTTCTTCTATTGGCCGAATTGCCCACATCCTTCGTCAGACTTGCATTCGCCGTATCGAGCACCTCTGCAATGCTAACCGTCGGCCATCGGCGCTGCCTGGCGATGGCCGTTGCACGCTGTGGGCTTTTAAGCGAATGGACGGCTCTGGCGCCAAGTTGGGGCCGTGGGAAGAAGGATGGTGAGCATGTCTGGCAGGCAGAAAGAGATGACCAAAGAGTTCCCGCCGCAGGAACAAGAGCCGCCGGGAACAGAGCAGGCGATGCGACCACAGCCGCAGTCCGAGATGAAGCAGTATCGGGGCAGCGGCAAGCTGCGCGACAAGGTAGCGATCATCACCGGCGGCGACAGCGGCATCGGGCGCGCGGTGGCGATTGGGTTCGCCAAAGAAGGGGCGGATGTCGCTATCGTCTACCTGAAGGAGCGGGAGGATGCCGAGAAAACCCGACAGCTCGTCAATGAGGCAGGGCGCAAGGCTCTGTTGATGGCGGGGGACGTGGGCGATCAGGCATTCTGCAAACAGGTCATTGATCGTTCGCTCGACGAGTTTGGCAAGCTCGACGTTCTGGTGAACAACGCGGGCGAGCAACATGCCGTCGAGCGGCCAGAAGATATCTCGACGGAGCAGTTGCACCGCACATTCGCCACCAACATCTTTTCCATGTTCTACCTGATCCAGGCGGCGTTGCCGCATATGAAAGAGGGCAGCGCCATCGTCAATACCGCGTCCGTCGTGGCGTATCGGGGCAGCCCCGATCTGCTCGACTATGCCGCGACCAAGGGGGCCATTGTGGCGCTCACCCGCTCGTTGGCGAGGAACCTTGCCAGCCGCAAAATCCGGGTGAATGCTGTGGCTCCCGGCCCGATCTGGACGCCGCTGATTACCTCCACCGAGTTCCCGATGGAGAAGGTGGAGACGTTCGGCTCCAATACGATGTTGGGGCGCGCCGGGCAGCCGGACGAAGTCGCGCCCTCTTTTATCTTTTTGGCGTCGGAGGATTCGTCCTATTTGACCGGCCACGTGCTGCACCCTGATGGTGGCGAGTGGGTCGGAGACTAGACGCTGAGGGAACACAAGGGGGATAGCTCGAGAAGGCCGTTTCACCGGCCCTTGTGAGTCGGTGAGACGGCCTCGCACCATCTCGTAGGCAGTTGAAACTGTACCAATGTTTGCAAAGCCGCCCTTCGGCGGCTAGGAAACGAGTCCACGAAGGGGCGACTATAGCCCACGAAGGTGGGCTTCGCAAATGTTGCCGCGGTTTTTAACCGCCCATCCTAATGGCTGTTACCGAGCCATTTTGTTAAAACTCTAGCCCTCGCGCGGTCGGGTTGGGAGAGCGCGGACGGCTGGCAGCACCTTGTTGGCCCAGTTTGTCAGAACGGCGTCGATGCCCAGGTTACACATGCGCGTCGCCTCTTCGGGTGTATCGGGGCGATTGCCGAAGAACAGGTTGCAGATGATCCCGTTGGCATGTGCGCGTTCGATATCCGCCGGGGTCACGTTAGGGTTCCAGAATTGCACGCGCGCGCAACCGTATTCGAGCGCGCAGTCGAGCATGCGCGCGCCAACGCTGGCCTCGGCGAGGCAGCAGCGGGCCACGTCTGGCGCGTATTTGATCGCGCATTCCAGCACGTCTCTGTCACCGGCGATATAGATGTCGCTGAGCAGCCCACGCTGTGCTGCCAGTTCGCGGGTTCGGCGCACCACAAGGCCGTCGTCGCCGGTTTCTTTGATGTGGATATTCATTACGATCTTGCCGCCGAACTGGTCCAGCACATCCTCCAGCCGACAGAAGGGGATACCCGTCCAGTCGGGGCCGCGCCAGCTTCCGGCGTCGAGCGTCTGAATCTCGGCCCAGCTCAAATCGCGGATCAGGCCGTGGCCGTTGGACGTTCGATCTACCTGTGGGTCATGGCAGACGACAAGTTCGCCGTCACTGGACGCCCAGAGGTCAAGCTCGATCTCGTCTGCGCCGAGGGCGATGGCTGCGGCAAAGGCGGGGAGCGTGTTTTCGGGACATGCGCCGCTCAGGCCGCGATGCGCCACAACGCGGGGGTAGGCGGCTGCCGTCTTGGTGCCTACGCCGAAACCGGCTGGCCGGTAGAGCCAGGGGCGGCGGTGGGCCTCGACGATCTGGCGAGACGGGAGCGCGGGCATGCCGAAAGCCTGGGGCCGCAGACGCTTCTGTTGTGGGGTGATGTCAGCAGCGAACAGGCCGGTCTCCTGGCCTGCGTTCACCAGGATACTGCCATCGGGGGCGGCGATGAGCGAGTGGCCCCCGCAGGCCGCGCCGCTGCCCATGCTATAGGAGGCTCGCACGATGTAGGCTTCGATGTCCAGCGCCCGCCCGGCGGCCTGGCGCAGCAGCACGTCGCCCGACTCGGCGCGTTGGTAAGACGGCAAGGCGACTATGTCCGGCTTGAGCGCGGCGAGACGCTCTGCGAACTCGGTAAAATAAACGTCAAAGCAGGTCAGAAAGCCGACGCGGAGGCCTTTCCACTGGGCTACCGTGGCTTCTTGCCCAGGGACCAGCTTGAGCGCGTCGCGCTCGAATGGCGTCAGGTGCGCTTTGACGTATCGCCCGATGGTGTTGCCCTGCTCGTCAATGAGCCAGGTTACGTTGGCGGGGCCAGCGTCAAGGATGCTCAGGGCGTTCACGGCGATGGCGCAATGGCAACGCCGGGCTGTGGCAGCTACCCGGCTCAGAAACGCGCCTGCCTCGGCTTCGGCGCGCTGTAGCATTTCGGCGGGGTCGCTCATGCCCGGTACGTTGGCGTACTCTGGCAGGACGATCAGGTCGCACGCGCTGCGCGCCAGTTCGTGAAAGAGAGACTCGATAGTTGTCGTGGGATCGGGCGACGCTGTCGCCGGATATGCGGGTTGGATGAAACCGATTCTCATTGATTGCCTCGCTTGTATGGATGTTGGCATTTGATAACGCAACCAGATGATAGGCTAGATGCTGCCGCCTGATGAACGCCTGACCTGCGCGATGATGTCACGATACCACCAGCCGCTATCCTTGACAATGCGGGCCAATGTCTGGTGATCTACATAGATCAAGCCAAAGCGCTGGCTCCAGCCCATGTCCCACTCGAAATTGTCAAGCAGGGTCCAGCAGCAGTAGCCACGAACACGGGCGCCGTCGGCGATGGCGCGGCTGATCTGGGCCAGGTGGGCGGCAATAAACTCGCTGCGGTAGGCGTCGCGGATGCGGCCATCGGGGTCCAGGTGGTCGTCCTCGGCGATGCCGTTTTCCGTGATGATGATGGGTGGCGCGCCATATTCGCGATGCACCATCATGATCGTCTCGTGCAGGCCCTCGGGGTAAATCTCCCAGCCCATTGTCGTATGCGGTGCGCCTCGCTCGGCGGGTCCCACCCAGCGCCAGCCGATGCTGCCATCGGGTTGGCGCGTGGGCGCGGCGACGATGCGGCTATAGTAGTTGATCCCCATATAGTCCGGGCGCGTGCCGATGATTGCCATGTCTCCATCCCGAATCGGGCGGGGTATGGGGGCATCGAGAATGTCCTGCGGATAGCGTCCGAGGAAAATGGGGTCGAGAAAAGCGCGGTTGGTGGCAATATCGGCCTGACGAGCCGCTTCGATAGCGTCTGCTGGCGTAAAGGCCCCTGCCGTATCACCTGCGGAACCCGCGAACTGCAACCGCTCCCCCGGCTTGGCGATGGTTGCCGTGTTGCCCTCGCCCAGCATGGGGTGGACGGGCCAGAGGCAGGTAACCAGTCCGACCTGGAGCGCGGGGTTGACGGCGCGAATGGCCTGCACGCCGCGTCCATGCGCCAGCAGCAGGTGATGCTGGATCGCGGCGAGGTCGTGCGGGTCGTCCGGCGCGGGCACAAAACCGTCGGCGATGCAGATTGGCTCGTTGAGTGTGGCCCACCAGCGCACCCGGTCGCCATAGCGGCGCGCCATCGCCTCGGCATAGTCGGCAAACCAGCCGGTCATGTCGCGATTGATCCAGCCGCCCTGCTCGACCAACGCCTGGGGGACGTCATAGTGGCAGAGCGTTACCAGGGGAGTAATGCCCGCATCCACCAGCGCGTCAATGAGCCGGTCGTAGAACTCGAGTCCTTTGGCGTTCCACGCGCCGCGCCCGTCCGGCTGTACTCGCGCCCAGGCGATACCAAAGCGATAGGCTGTCAGCCCAAGCTGCTGCATCAGGGACACGTCCTCACGCCAGCGATGGTAGTGATCCACTGCCACGTCGCCGGTCGCGCCGTCCTTGATGTAGGTGGTGTTGTGGACGCGCCAGTCCCAGTTCGACGGCCCTTTGCCGTCCTCGTTCCAGGCGCCTTCGATCTGATAGGGAGCAGTGGCTGTGCCCCAAAGGAAATCGGCGGGGAATGACAGATCGTGCAGGTTTTCCATGTGATGGACCCCTCTTTCCATAACGTGATGGTATGGCAAAGGCCGCCTCGGTTCTGGCGAGCGGCCCAATAATTGCCACAGCGCCCCTGGTCGGTGAATCAGCAGGTCGGCCCTATGATAGTCGGACCAGGCCCGGAGAGCAAGAGCAGGGGCGGTGGCTTGCGCTGGGGGCTGGCATGGAGTGAACGCCTGCGGGGAATGCCTGGGGTTGCGTGGTCAAAGGAAAGCAGGCCGCGTCTGCACCCTGACTGATGTGGCAGTGGGCGGACCGGACGGTCCGCCCACTGTCGGCGCTCGAATCCGATGGGACTATCGCGACAGAATTGTCTTCTGCGCTGATTATCTCAAGATGGATGGGATATAGCAGCGCACGGGCAAGTTGGGAATGGTAGACAGCGCGACTACATAGGCGTCGGCGTCCACGCCAGGCAAACTATGGCTGGTATCATAGCCCGGCCCCAGCGCGGCAGGGAAATCGCCAGAGGATGTGGTGCCAGTCACATATGCGTGATCGTCTGCCCCTATGGCGATTGCCATGCCAAAATCGTTGCTCTCACCCCCCAAGAAAGTGCCGTAGAGCAGGTTCTTGCCGCTGGCGTCGAATTTGGCTACCAGGGCATCGGTTACATTGTGGAAGGTTGTATCGTAGCCGGGGCCAAGGGTCAGGTCCGTGGAAGTAGTGTATCCCACGAGATAAACTTGACCTGCGGCATCCAGGGCGATGTCGCGCCCATAGTCGTGGCCACTGCCTCCTAGGAATGTGCCGTATACGAGGTTCATCCCATCGGCCCCGAGTTTGACCAGGAAGATATCTACGCCGTGGTTATGCACGATGTCGTAACCTGGCCCCACAGGGAAATCGGCGGACCCGGTCTCGCCTGCGACATACGCCTGGCCGAGGGCATCCACCGCGATGGCGTAACCATTGTCCGCCTTGTTGCCTCCCAAGAAGGTGGCATAGACCAGGTTGGTTCCGGCGGCATCCAGCTTGATGGCAAAGGCGTCGGTACCGTCGTCACTGAGAGTGGTATCGTAGCCCGGTCCCTGAGCAGCGGGGAAATCGGTGGACATGGTCATCCCCGTGACGTACGCCTGGCCGAGGCTATCTACCGCGATGGCGTTGGCTTCGTCGGTGCTACTGCCTCCCAGGAAGGTGGCATATACCAGGTCTGTCCCGGCAGCGTTCAGCTTGACGACGAATGCGTCACCAAAACCATCATTGCTGGTATCATAGCCTGGCCCTTGGGTCGCCGGGAAATCGAAGGAAGTAGTGATCCCTACCACATACGCCTGACCTTCTGCGTCCAGGGCGATGCCACGGCTCATCTCCTCCCCGCTGCCGCCCACGAACGTGCTATACAAAAGCTGTGTGCCCGTGGCGTCTAGCTTGGCGACAAAGCAATCGAACATAGCCCCGGGGCTGTTGTTGGTGGTATCATAGCCCGGCCCGACGGGAAAGTCGATAGACTCGGTGCGACCAGCAATATATGCCTGGCCCTCTGCATCCACTGCGATGCCCGACCCATAGTCATACCCGCTGCCACCGAGGAAGGTGGCATATAGCAGTTGCGTGCCGGTGGCATCCAGCTTGAGCACGTAAGCTTCTCTTTCCCCGTTCACATCAGTATCATAGCCTGGTCCCTGGGTTGCCGGGAAATCCGTGGACATGGTATCGCCGGTGATATATGCCTGCCCTTCGGTGTCTACGGCGATATCTACGCCGGTCTCCGAATGGCTACCTCCCAGGAACGTTGCATAGAGCAACCCACCAGAAGGCTCTGATACAGTCAGAACGTTACTGGACGGGTTGCTGGTTTTGGAAAAAGGCCAGAGTACCGCTTGAGCTTTCACCTGCGGAGTCATCGTCACGGCATCTGCTGCGTTTCCCGACAGGCGCGGGAGGGCCAGGGCATACTCGCCCAGGGCGGTCTCTACTTGCAGTTGATCTTGCTCGAGGTGCAGCGCATCAGCTCCTTCCACTTGCAGCTTGACCTGCGCCAGACGTTGCGACCGGTTGCCGCCTCCGCGCACGACCAACCGCTGCACTACCTGGCCGCCTTCGCTGGACACTTCCAGGTCAATGCCGGGATACAAGTCTACATAGCGTACCCCAGCCCAAACGGGGACATCTGCTCGCCACCTGGTCTGATCATTCCCGATAAAATAGGACACGCGGGTAGATAGCGGACCAAAGGCTTCCAGACGAGGGTGGGGATTGGCTCCCTGATAGGAGAGCTTGAGATGGACCGCATTACGGATTGGCTGCGGGGCAGGGGCCAACAGGGAGGAGCCGCTTCCCGCGTCGGCTGGTTGTTCGAGCAGGGTGATCCACAACGCGTCGTCAGCCAGCCAGAGGGTGCGGTCACTTCCCAACACCTGGAAGCGAGCGCCCGGGTCAAACTGGCCCACATTCTCGACAAATAGCACACCGCTCGCTGTGGTCCAGTCTGAGGCTGGTGGTGTTGAGGGAGGCATCGCTCCCACGGGCAAGGCCAATAGAATGGACACGAACACGAACAAGAGGATAGCACGCATGCTACTCCTTTCGGGCTGCGCGGCTGGCAGCTAGATGTGGGGGGCTTGTGAACAAGCCCTTTGGTGTTGACGCTTCCCTCTAGCGAAAGAGAGAACCCTGGAGAGATGAATGCCTAGCTCAAGTTCGGTGGTACGCGAAACACGCATCGAGTTATGGGCAAGAGCGCAATGATAGCTGCGATGCAAAGTATAACCCTTGGTCTCCAAGCATAGCCAACAGCAGTCAAAGAGCAGTTGCGGTGTGGGAACAACCTGGTGTGCTGAGTGTTTTCCACCGCTGCCAGTGCCCACGCAAAACTATTATAGACGCGTTGGCGATTTCATCAATCCTAGAATAACACCAACCACACCAACACTTGCATGATGCTGGGAACGGACCAGCGCACGGGTTCGTCGCCATATTTGGCGCGGGTTGCCGCTCGGGGCGGCGGATGGTATAATCCCGCTGGCATCTGGCTCGATATGAGAATCTGTTTGAGAATAGGTATATGGCGATTATCCAAGTTCGCGACGTTTCCAAATTGTTCTACCTGCACTCGGATCGCCCTCGGTCCTTTCAGGAATTGGCCGTTCGCGCCATCAAGCGAGAGCCGTATCGTGCACCTCGTGAGAGCTTGTGGGCTTTGCGGGATGTGTCTTTTGACATCCAGGCGGGCGAGACGGTGGGCCTGATTGGTTCCAATGGGTCGGGCAAGAGCACCTGCCTGAAGCTGCTGGCGCGCATCTTTGGCCCCACGCATGGGGAGGTCAAGGTGGGCGCGCAGGTTTCGGCGCTGCTCGAACTGGGGGCCGGGTTTCATCCCGAATTGACGGGGCGGGAGAATGTTTTCCTGTACGCCTCGGTGCTGGGGCTGGGGCGGCGGGAGATGACCCGCCGTTTTGATGATGTGGTGGCCTTTTCGGAGATGGGGCGCTTTATCGACGTTCCCACCAAGTTCTACTCCTCTGGCATGTATGTGCGGCTGGCGTTTGCCACGGCCATCAATGTTAGCTCGCAGATCTTGCTGATTGACGAGGTGCTCGCCGTCGGTGATGAGAGCTTTCAGGGCAAGTGCCTGGAGCGGATCAACGAGCTGAAGGCCAGCGGAATGACCATTGTGTTTGTCTCGCATGACCTGGACACGGTGCGGTCTCTGTGCAAGCGGGTGATCTGGCTGGACCACGGGGAACTGCGGGAGGATGGTCCGTCTGCTATGGTGGTCAGCCACTATCTGCGCCATGTGTATGCCGAGGGTGAGGGGGATGCGGAGGCAGCGCGCGCGTCGGCTCCTGTTGTCAGCGTGTCCGATGGAGGGGAGGCGGCGCAGGAAGACGACCCCACGCCGGAGGCAGATTTGGCAGAGGGCGAGATGCCGCCGGAAGAGAAGGGCGTGAGGCGGCGTCGCTGGGGAACGCGCAAGGCGGATATTCTGGGCGTTAGATTTCTGGATCAGGATGGCCGCGATGGTGGCAATCGCTGGGCTACGGATGGCCCGGCCACTATTGCCATTCGCTACCGCGCCTATCAACGCATTGAGCATCCTGTGTTTGGCATCGCCATCTATCGGCAGGACGGCCTGCACATCACCGGATCGAACACCGATCTGATGCAGTTTGACATACCGTACATCGAGGGGACGGGCGAGGTGCTTTACAATATGCCTGCGTTGCCGCTGTTGGCGGGGGATTATATCCTCTCGGTCGCCATTCACAGCCCAGATCAGAGCGAGTTCTACGATTACCACAACCTGTATTACCCCTTCCATGTCAATGCTACCATCCCGGCGGAAGGGGTGGTTCATCTGCCCGGCCGGTGGGAACACCGACCAGCGGGGCAAAAGCCTGCCGCGCTGACGGACTAGCGGGCCGACTCGAAGAGTGATTGGTGCGTGTGGCCTATTCCGCTTGCGTGTCCAGGTCGGTTGGGGGCGCTGCGACCGGATGTTGGCCTAACCTGCGATACAGGCCCAGCAATAACTCGGCGTGTTTAGTCATCGTGGGAGGCGGCGTGATGCGCGCCTGGAACGTGGAACGCAGCTCGGGATGCTGAACTAGCTCGGTCAGCACGCGGGCCAGCGCATCGGCGTCCCCTGGCTCGAACAGCCGCCCTGTCTCGTTGTCGCGCACCTTTTCCGCCAATGCCCCCAATCGACTGGCGACCACCGGCACGCCCACCCCAAATGCTTCCTGAATCACGAGGGGCGAGTTCTCGTACCACAGCGAGGGCACCACGAGGTAATCCATCTGGTTGAGCGCCGCGCCCACGCGGTCAAAGGCTACGGGGCCTGCGAAGCGAATGTGGGGATGCTGGGCAAGCGCCCTAAGTTGCGCGCCGTATTCAGGACAGGCCCGGTCGCTGCCATATATCGTTAGCGCCGTGTCGGGCGGCAGGCGGTTGAACGCCTTGATCAACACATGCACGCCCTTGGTCGGGGCGAGCGATCCCAGGAAGCCGAAATGAGGACGCGCCGGAGGAGAGGGCAGGTCGCCCTGGTCGGTATGCAGTCGGCTCATATCCAGCCCGTTCTCGATGGTGAGGATTTTGGCCGCCGGAAAGCCGTGCTGGATGTACTGTGCGCGCAGAAACTCGCTGGGAGCGATGAGCAGGTCGGCGCTGAGGATGGCCTGCCGCAGATAGGCGTTACGGTAGGCAAGTGGTAGCGCCACCAGGGGGCGCAGGCGACGCAGCCGACGCAGATCAGGGCGCGCGGTGGCACAGTTCACACAGTCCGTGGGCCGGCTTTTCATGCAGACGCGCGCATCGTCGCGGAGTAGCTGGCTGTTGAGGCAAAACGCCCAGTAATCGTGCAGGGTGAACACGCGTGGCCGTCCCGCAGCCATCTCGATCAGGCGGGCCGATACCCCCTGCACGTGCTGGAAATGCACTACCTCGGGGCGAACGGCGTCCAAGAAGCGGGCGAACTCGGCTTCGATCCCACGATGGCGAAAGGTATGCCAGAATTGGGCGACTGGCCCTTCTGCGCCGACTGGTGGCGCGGGCATGCTCCACAGATGAACCCCATCGGTTGGGGCGGCCTGTTGCGCGGCTTGAGGGCAGAACACGTGTACCTCGTGCCCGGAACCGGTCAGCGTGCGGGCGAGGCTCGCTGTGTAGACCTCGGTGCCGCCCAGGCTATGCGGCGGGTACTGGTGTACTATGTATGCAAGGCGCATATCAGGCTTCCTCGGGTGATGTGGTCGGGGGGGCGGCGGTAGCAGCCCGCGTGTTGCGTGCCCGGCCATATACGTCCAGCAGGTTACGGTAAGTGTGATCCCACGTGTAGCGTTCCATCACTTGCTGATGCCCCACCTCGCCGAGCGCACGCGCCCACGCGGGTTGTTCTACTAACCGGCGGATTGCGGCGGCGAGCGTCTGCGCGTCTCCAAAGGGAACCAGCAGGCCGTTCTGTTCAGGCTGCACCAGGTCGGGGATGCCGCCCACATTCGCGCCGATTACCGGCTTGCTGTGCAGCCACGCTTCCAGCAGGACGATCCCAAAGCTGTCTACCTGACTGGGCAGTGCCAGCAAGTCAGCCGCTGCGAGCAGTCGGTGTTTGGTGGCTTGATCTACGATATCCAGGATATGGACGCGCTGTTCCAGCGCATCGCGCAACGGCCCGGATGGTGTTGCGCGTACGAAATTGCGCAGCGAGTCGCCCTGCGGACCGGCGCACACCAGATCGACGGGCAAGCCTTCACGGGCGAGGCGTGCCACCGCCTGGGCTGTTGTGTAAGCGCCCTTGTCATAGGTGTTTGCGCCCAGGAAGGCGACGATGGGGTGCATCAGGCCATGCTCACGGCGGAACGCGGCAACCTCGGCCTCTCCGACAGCCGGGATATCGGGGTCAACGCCCATGCTCAGCACGCGCACCCGCTCAGGCGACACCCCTAGTCGCATGTATGTCTGCGCCTCGTGTTGCGACAAGGCTACCACGGCCTCGGCGGCGCGATATGCCTCGATTTGATGCAACATTTGAAAGTGTCCCTGAATCTGCCTACCCAGATGCATAAAGGGGACCAGTACCAGGGGCTTGTTGTGGCGTGCGGCAGCCTGGGCTACCGCCAGGAGCAACCCATCCCAACTGCTATCCGACACCTGCACGATATCGGACGCGGGAACCAGCCGTTCCAGGGCGTTCGCCAGCCCCGTCACGGGGGGCATCCACGACGCCAGGCGATGCAACAGGGGGCGTTGGAGGGCTGCGGGCAGACGCAGGGCGCGCAGCCAGTAGCCTGCCCGGCGGAGAACTCCAAAGGCATAGGGCGCGGGCGAGGGATAGACCAGGGGCAACCGCTCGACCTGCACGCCGTCTAGCGTCTCGTGTGCCGCCAGTGGCTCGGCAGGGTGGGGGATAGCCCAGAAATCCGTCGCCTGCCGGGCGTTGGTGGTCAGGACGGTAACGGTATGACCGTCAGCGACGAGGCGGCGCGCCATCGCCTGTAGAAAGGACTGCGCGCCACCGGTAAATGGCAAATAGGATGGAGCGACGAATAGCAGATTGGTCACGTTGCTCGCCTGCTCAACAGAGTACCCCAGCATCGGTGATCAGCCATCGGGGCACTGATCTGCGGGCGCTATCTGCAAATCTGAGAGCAAGACGCCGAGTTGGCGCTGACCATCCGGGGACCAAGTATTGCTATGCAGTTGTATCTCCAGGGCCGGGTCGCCCTGATTGTGCAACTCCTGTACGTTGACCTGTATTCTACCCTGAGTAAAACCGTCGGGCAGTTCCTGCCGTGCCACCTCGACCCCCTCTGCTTCGACCACCAATTGCGCTGGCTGGTGGTCGTCAGGGCGTCCCCCGGTCACCTGCAATGTCAGGCAAAAGCTGGCCGGAGCGTGCGGAGCTGTTGCAGGCCAGGGTATAGCCACCAGCCCGTCGCCGGTGGTCCAGCGCATATAATCGCCAGCAGCGTCCTGCTCACACCAGGAAAAGCCGCTTTGCAGATAAGGGTAGCTCCCCGGCCCAAGCGGTACGTCGAGAGCCTCGGTAAGTTCGGGTGTACCTTCGCGGGGCACGATTTCGTATATGTCCAGGCTCAACCGTCGGTTGACCAAATCCTGCGCGTTGGGGGCGCGGTCCTCGTTCGTTCTCAGAACGGGTGTATCAATTACCTGAAACCTCTGCGGAGTCAGCTCCCAGCCCTCTGGCCAGCCAGTGAACCTGCCGTCTGTGGCTATCAGGAATACGCGCCGTCCGTCGGCCTTGGCGGAACCGATCAACATATCGAGCACGTCTTGGGTATCGTGGGTGGTCAGCTTGCGTACCGAGAGGGACGTGCGCTCAAAGACCAGTTCCATTGCTTGCGGGAGCCGCTGGCCCACCGAGCCATTGTCGAAAAACAGCACCGCCCCTTCGGGAAAGCTCTGCGCGAAGGCTTCTAGTTGGGTGTAAAAGCCTTCGGCTTCGCGATGTAACAGGAATGACTCGGTGTGCTGTCCAATCAGTACTCCCTGACCAACCAACGCCAGCCCCAGCAGCCCAAACGAGACACTGGCAGCCAATTTTGGGGAGGGACTGGAGCCGGCCAGCCTTCGCAGCAACGCGAGGCCCTCTGCGAGCAGCGCCGCCCCGCCGATAGCCAGAGATGGCAAGACGGTTGGCACCATCCGTCTCATGGCCCAGGGCTGTACTGGCGTTACCAATGGCTTGGCGCTATACACAAGCAACAGAGCCACCGATAGCCCTAGCAGCACGACCAACTCGGGGCTGGTCATGCGGCGCTGTTGTTGCCACAGGAAGAGCAAGATTCCGGCGACACTGACGGCCATGCCGGGCCGCGACCAGTACAGGACGATCCAGCCGGGTAGGGTATTCCCCCAAGGGCGGGTGGTGAGCCACCAGACGGCCAGCAGCGACCACATGATCCACCCGATGCCGATGATCAGCGGGAGCCGCTTGAGCACGGCCTGTACGAAACCCTTGACGCGCGCGTCTGATTGCCAGCCCTTGTACAAGGCCCAGCCCGCCGCGATGGTTATCAGGAGGAGTGGCACGAGCTTTTGCACCGTACTGGGGGACATCAACCCCATCGAGTGGTCAAGCAGATAGTGGCGCGTCACACAGATGGCAACCACCAGGCCATAGGCTCCTGCTATGACCATGGTTAGCAGCCAGCGCCGTGTATCGTCTCCCTGTTGCCATTTACCCGGTTGCCAGGTAAGGACGAATAGCGTGACTATGATGGGCAGCAATAGGGGACTCTCAAGGCGCAGAATAGCCAGCGCGCTGATGGCAAGGGCGCTCCAGGAGGTTAACAACTGGGCCAGTCTGCGGTTCTCTTTGTGCTGACGTGCCAGCAAGGCCAGATACAGGCCCCCGATCAGGATCGCCTGCATATAGATTTCGGAGATGGGATAGCGGGCGAACCAGACCTGCGGAAAGCTCACGCCCAGCACCGCTACCCCCAACAGGGCAGCGGGCCAGCCCAGCAAGCGGCGTAAGAAGAAAAACTGCACCAGAATGCTCAGAACGCCGAAAAACGGTGCTGCCCACGGGGCCTGAGCGGGGCCAAAGAGCCAGACTGTCAGAGCTGGCCACACCTTGGCGATGGGCATAAACCCGATTTCTATTGGCTTGTTGCCGTTGCCCCACTGGTAGAATGGTCCAAAGTGGCGTGTGATCACTCCCCAGGGGCTGACGGTGAAAAAGGTGTGCGTGGCGTCGTCTTGCGCTCCCAGACCTTCTACCGGCAGGAACAAAGAGCCTGTGCGCGCCAGCGCAACCCCCGAAATGGTATAGACAGCCGAATCGTCGCTCAGGAAAAAGCTCTCGGCTGGGCGGGCGTATAGCCAGATTGTGGCGATTAGCAGGCCCAGGGCGATGATATCGGGCAGGGGGGAATAGGCGGGACGCGGTTGGAGGGGGGCGGGTGCGCGAAAGAGCCAGCGAACCAGGGCGACCATTGCCAACAGCACGGCCAGCACGATCCACCAGCGGAAAATGCCCATCGCTGCCAGGGTCGAGCCGACCCAGGAGAAGGCGATTGCTCCGAGCAATGCCCAGATGACGAGTCGTTCCAGGTGTCCACTGAATGCAGATCGCACCAGAGGGCCTGCCAGCAGATAGCCACAGGCTGCGCTCAGGGCCAGCAACAGTGGAATGATCAGGAATTGGACAGATGGTGACAGGTTAAACATTACGCTTTGCCAGACCTCGAATTGCTTGTGCGACTGGCAGCAACAAGCGGTCAGATGGCCTGGAGACGCCCATATCGGCCAGCGCCCCTCCGGCAATCCGGGTCAAGGCTGCCAGATCGCAATCGGGAAAAGACTCGTGTGTCGTTCCTCTGCGGTTTCTGATCTCGGCCAAGCGGTCCTGTTGTTGGGCAGCTACATCCTGGATGAACTGCACATATTGGTCGCAGATCGTGTCGATTGCGTGATGTTCCAACACATGCCGTTGGCCGTTCTCTGCCATCGTCAGGGCCACGTCACGCCGGGTCAGCAAATAGTCCATGGCTGCGAACAACATGGCCTCTTCGTCGGGTTCGTTCGGCGTGATGCGGACAACACCATTGGCGGGCAGTTCGGCCAGCGGCTCGATATCGCTGGTGATGGTTGGCACGCCCAGCCCCAGCAGGCGAATGGGCGTGTAGGGTGTGCCGCCGATGTGCGGATAGCGCAGATGGATGGCCAGGTCGGGCACGTACATATACTTGACGAAAGGCACTGGCGTCAGCCAGCCGGTCAATCGCACATGCCTGCTGAGGCCAACAGCGGCCATTTCTTCTTGAAAGTTGTAATAGGGGCTGGTGCCACCGACCAGCAGATAGAGCGCGTCGGGGTGGCGGGCGAGCAGCCGCTTGAAGGCGCGCAACACCAGCCCCAGGCGCTTATCTGGAATGAAAAAGCCAAAGGACGCGATAACCGGTCGCCCGTCGAGGCCGAGTTGTTTTCGATAGGCGGCCCCGTCAAAATCTTCAGGAAAGCCTTCGGGCAGGAAGAAGTGCTGAAAGATGCGTCGCACGGGCAATTCGGGGCGCAGTGCGGTGATGTGCGAGCAGACATAGTTGTTGTGGCCGATGACGCCCAGGCTGTTGTCCAGCACGCGTTCGACCAGGGGATAATGGTTGACGATCTGTTCGCCTCGACCGGCGATTACCTCGCGGGCCATGCGTTCGCCCTCGTCACCATAGCTGTAACGCATCTCGGCGATATAGGCTTCCGGGTTGCTCTGCCCCAGCGTGAGGCCGCAGATGGCGTGGTGCAGGATCAGGTCGTGCATCACGACCAGGCCCGGGTAACGTTCCAGCGCGTCAAACATGTAGCCGTGGATGGTTGCTTCGTCGCCAAGCTGATAGACCACCATGTCAAACTCGGCGCTGCGCCGCTTGAACTCCTGATAGCTCATCCAGGGGATGGGGGCATCGTCACGTGTGAACAAGGGGTTGGTGGGCTGATAGTCCCCCTTGGTCACCACGCACAAATCCAGGCTTTTGGCGAGATGCGGTAAGAGGCCCTCGGTGTAATCGGAGATGGCGCTTTTTACGGGAGTCAACGGACTGAAAATGGCTACACGCATACGTTCACCCATATCGAATCGGTGCTATTCCCGACGCTCACTGTGATAGTAGCGGCTTGACCAGGCGCAACTGGGGCACCGTGGCGACAAACGCGGGAATGCGTCGGGCGGAGCAGTCGAATATCAAGGCAGCAAGAGCTTTTCGATGACAGCGTCCCAGGTGATGGCGGCGACCTGTTGTGAGGCGGCCATGCCTAGCTGCTCGGCCAGGTGGCGGTCCTCGTATAGCTCGTCAATGCGCCGGGCCATACCGGGCGCGTCGTCGGAGGCCAGCACATAGCCGGTCACTCCATCACGGACGAATTCGAGCACGCCGCCGCTATCATCGGCGGTCAGGACTGGCTTTTGTGACTTCATGGCCTCCACGGTGGCGAGGCCATAGTCTTCGTCCAGGGGCGCATAATAGACGGCCAGGGCGTTGGCGTACAGTTCCAGCGCCTCCTCGTCGCTCACTCGCCCCAGGAACTCGACCCGGTCGGCCACGCGTTTGCGCTCGGCCAGCTTTTGCAGGGCTTCGCGCTCTTCGCCCTGCCCGGCAATCAGGCAGCGCACTGGTGTGTTGGTGTGCGTCATGGCCTCAATGAGGCGATCCACTCGCTTTAGCCGGTTCAGGCGGCAGAGGCTCAGGACGTAATCGCCATAGCTGCGATGGTAGAAGCGTCCGTCCATCGCAGGCGGTGGGTAGAGAACCTGGGAAGACAGCCCATTGTAGCGTCGCAGGCGCTTGCCGACATTACCGGAGATGGTATAGATGTGGCGCGATTCGCCGATGGTTTGCTGGTCTATGCGCTTGATGGAGCGCAGCAGTTCCGCGTCCTCGGGGGAGTTGGTCAGATAGCTGTGTTCTGTGCCGAACAGGTCATACGCCTGCCGGAATTGTTGTATAAGCCAGGTGACCTTGTTGGGGTGCGAGGCGACGAAACCGGGAAACTTTAGCGCTATTATGCGGTCTATGCGCTGGCTCTCGCTCTCTTCCAGGTTGATCAGCCGCCAGGCCAGGTAGCCCTTGAGGATCTCCTCTTTTGGAAACCAGCGAAACGGGATACGGACAATCTCGACTTGATGGCCCCTCTGGCGCAACTGTGCGGCGAGGGATTCTGTCAGGATTTCGGCGCCGCCATTGGCAAAAGGAATCTGGCCGGTACACAAAGCAATACGCATGGACATGCTGCGTCAGTCCTCCGGCCTGTAGGCGATCACGGCATAGTCCTGCGTGCCGTACAAAAACGCGTTCAACTTTTCGAGGTTGCGGTTGAGCGGTTCACGCAGCCCCGGCGCGCCCTGCGAGATCAGCTCCAGCCGGTCGCTATCGGGAACCGGATGCAAGAAGCGCGTTTCGACTCTGGCCAGCCCGGCCTGTTCCATCAAGAACCTGGTGGTGTCGGGGTGTAGAGGCATCCGGTGGCTGGGGTCCAGGACGTAAAAGCGCGCCATGACGGCCAGGCATTGCGGGTTGATGGTTTCGGCGAGAATAAACCCGCCGGGCATCAGTTTGCGCGCCGCGATTTGCAGAAGGCGCAGCAGGTCGTCAATAGCGAAATGCTCGATGACCTGAATCATGCTGATAGCCGCGAGGCTTGCGTCCGGTATCTCCTTTAGGTGGGCCGTCGCGTCGGCCAGGCGCACGTCGCGACCTGCCTCCTGGCCGATGGCAATGGCGTCACGATCCAGGTCGATACCGTAGGCTTTGAGGCCCAGTTCTTGCAGGTGAGCCACAAACTCGCCGCGTCCGCACCCGATGTCCAGCACTGGCTTTTTCGGTTCGGCGCTGACGAGTGTTTGGAACAGGTCGTCATAGTCGGCCATGCGAGTCTGCATTTGCTGCTCGCTGCGATAGAGCAAGCCCAGCAGGTAGTAGTCAAACGTGGCCGATGGTTGGTCGCCTGGGGCCTTACCCGGCTCTTGGGGAGCGGCAGGCTGGGCGCTGCTGGCGTTTTCGCGCCGCCAGTTCTCGAGCCGCTGCAATCGGAGCCGGTTGACTTCCCGGTCATGGGCGGTTTCACGCACAAAGGTATCCACCACCTGCCTAAGTTCTCTAACGCTGGCGTCTACGTGCTCGGATGTCTGGCCGAATCGCTGATCGATGAAGGTCTGTAACTGGGCGACCTGATCGTCCAGGGCCTGCACCAACGCTTCCACCCGTTGCAGGCTTAGGCGTTGCGATTCGGTATCCAGCCCGCTCTGCTCGACCAAGACTTGAAGCACTTCGGTGACGGCTGCGTTGTATTGGTTCTGCTGATCGACCAGTGGGTTGATATACCAGCGCAGCAGACGGCGGACGACCTTTTGGGTGTAAGCTACCAGCTTGGGGGCGATGCCCTTGGGCATTACGGGCCAACCGATGGGGAGATGGCTGTTTACCCGTTGGAACTGGCGCACTTGGGCCATCGGGTCGGCAGGCTCGGCCATCGCATCGCCCAGAGTCAGGCGGTGTTGCCGGATTTCCTCTTTCAGGTTGTCCAGGATAGCTTGTATGTCGCTAACGGTAGTGGGGTTCTCTGTCATCGGCAGTTCTCGCTAATGGCGAACGTAGAAGGCAAGGAGGCAATGCTCCTGTCAGTTTGACGATATATGTCCTTACGGAACTGGTTTATCATTATCCATACAAACGGGCGTCTGTCAACTGCTCGAGTTTGCGGGGTGTGTGGCGAGAGTTCGGGCTTGAATTGTGTGGCGGAATGGGTTTGGCATGGTACGCTGGTATTGCCGGGCGGCCAAGCTCTCTTGCAGGTTGGCCTGTCAGGGTTCTGATGGGGTTCGGTTGACGCAAACATGTCAAGGATGGTCTCCGCATCGTGAAGCGCTCACCGCTCCACGATGCGGAGACCATTCAGCCAGCAACCAGGGCGGTGCCGATGGTCGCGTGTGGCCAGAGTACCAACTGACGCCTGTTATTTGGCGGCGACACGAAGCAGCCAACTGCCCAGTCCGTGGGCGGGGACGGTAACGGACACGGTCCCATCCTGGCTGCTCGATGCCTCGCCAGTGGGCCGCTCCATCAGGTCGAGCGGTTGCGCCGATTGCACTGTGCCAAGCACTGGCGCGCACGCTATCCTGGCAACGGCTGGCGTGGCGGTGGTGTTGACCAGCCGCACGACAAGCCCGTCGCCCGATTCGGCCCATTTTATCCCGGAAACCGCCACGTTTTCGCCGTCCAGAATCAGGATGCTCTGGGTTGGCGGTAGCTGTCCCTCATGGACGGTTGTGCCGATTGCCAGCAGCGGTTGCTCGTGCGCTGCGGCCAGTGCCGACAGTGTCGCGTCGGAGACAGACGCTTCTGGGGAGAGCAGGGCCAGCCGCACGAGGTGGCGGTCCACGTCGGGCAGATAGTCGGGCTCGTAGGCTGATCGGACCAGGTTGAGGCGGAGCGTCGCGCCATCCACGGCGTGGCCGTGCTTGCAGTCGTTCAACAGGACGACTGCTGCGTCCTTCTCGCCCACCTTGCCTGACAGCTTGGCCCAGCGCAGAGCGGGCACTTCCTGGTCGGGGGCCGTCTGTCGATCCAGCGCGCCGAGCGGGATTTCGTAGCGCGCTATCGCGTTCTGTAGGGCCGTGGGGATGGCGAGCCTTAAGTTGGGCACGCCGACGGTAGAGTCGCCGCGCTCGAACCAGTCAATCATCAGCGAGATACGGAGCGCAGCCTCGCCAGCGTGCAGCTCGTACCGCGCTGTGATGGTGGAGGCGTGCACGGCGTATTCCACACAGAGTTCGGCCACCAACGGCCCATCGGCAACTTCCTGGACTCGCTTGAGCATCGGCTGCTCTGGCACTCCGGCGTTGTCAATTATCCAGGCGCTCATCGGGTGCGGACGCTCGACGCTATACTCGAACCCGATCCCGCCTTCAGCCGCGTCAATTCGCTCTTCGTTCGCCGTCTTGTCAAAGAACGAAATGATGCGGCCCGTGTTTTTATCCAAGGCTACGGAAATCAGATCGTTCTCCAACCCGATAACGTTGCGATCTACGAGCGAGTAGCCGCAGTGATGCTTGCGGCGGGTGAGCCACGCACCCTGAGGCGCGGCAGACGGGGCCAGGCTCTCGCTCAACGCGACAGTGGTGTAGCCCAGGGCGGGCACTGTGACCGGTACGGCAATGGTTTGGTTCAGGTGTCCCCATTCCGCGCCTTTGTCGACCTGCTGCGCTATCACGGTCTGGCCTGCGGCGTCGCGCGCCTCAAAGACCTTGGAGTGGAAGGGCACCGGCGTACCGGCTGGCTCGCGGTCCCAGATGGTCAGGCGCACCACCTCGCGCCGCTCGGCTTCTGTCGGGTTAAAGATCACAAATGGCCGGACTGGCGACGCGCCGTGGCGGTCGGCGAGGCTGAGGCGTCCTTCCTCGGCGCGAATGCCCGCGCCTGCTCCCTGCCCGCTGGCGATGAACAGCGCCGGAACCGCTGGCGGCTCGTCAATGCCTTTGCAGGGGGTAGCTGTGTCCACCTGGGCGGCCACGCTCCGCAGGGCGCGAGTGGTGATCATGGACGTGCTGGCGACTGTCTCCTGGAAGAGGCCATGTGCGTAGGTACGCGTATCGCGCACGCCGGAACCGGGGAGAATGTCGTGGAAATGCGAGAAGAGCGTTCGCACCCAGTCTTCCTCGAGAGTGCTGGCGGGGTAGGCGGCGCCGGTTGCGAGCCGGTCTGCGAGGGCCGCGAACTCGGCGTCGATCAGGCGCGCTTCGGCGATGCGGTTAGAGCGCTTGATGAGGGATTGCGTCGTGTAGCATCCGGCAAACTCGGCATTCAGTTCGCCCCGAAGCACGGGCAGCCCGCCACCAGCCTGTTCCAGCTTTTGATAGAACACTTGCGCGGGCGTGAATGCCAGCGTGGGGAAGATCGGCCAAGTGCTCATCTCGCGCGCGGCGAGCAGGTCGCGCCGGGTAGGGCCACCGCCGTGGTCGCCGACTCCGTACACCAGCATGGCAAAGTCTAGCCCGACGGACTGGTACATTGCTTCCATCGCCGAGAGAATCTCATTGGGCAGGATCGAGCAGTTGTAGCCGCGTTTCTGGTCGTTGCGGACCAGGACTCGCGAGCCGTCTTCCGCCTCCCACCAGAAGGCTTCGGGGACGGGTTGCTGCTCCACGCCGGGCCGATGGAGGTAGAGGTAGCGCACGCTGGACTGCCGCAGGTAGGTTGGGACTGTTGCCGGATGCCCGAACGTGTCCGGCGCCCAGTCGATTGCCACGTCTTCGGGCTTGAGGCCGAACAGTCGCGCCATCATGGCCCGCGTATACAGGATATGTCGGCACAACGATTCGCCGCTCGCGAGGTTCTTTTCGCACTCTACCCAGTGGCTGGCGGTTACCTCCCAGCGTCCTTCCTTGACATACTGTGCGATGCGCGGCAGCAGTTCGGGGGCGTACTTTTCGACGATGGCATAAACGCTCGCCTGGCTCTGCGAAAAGTGGAACTCGGGGAACTCTTCCAGAAGGTCGAGCATGGTGCGGAAGGTATCGACGGTGACCAGACCGTTTCCGGCCACGACCACATCCAGTTCATGTCGATGTGCGCGTGGCCGACCAGGTAGATCGTGCGCGCCTTGGCTGCCTCGGATAGCGGGGCGAGCGCCGATTCGACCTGATCGACGAGTTGAGGCCAGTCGGGTGTGTGGGATGCCAGAGCAGCCGCCACCGCTGCCTTGGCCTGTTCAATCGGCGCTTGCCACGCCGCCCCATGCTGTGCGTCCGTCGCCGCCAGATGCTCGGCGAACTGAATCTGGGAACGGACGCGGATCCAGGCGGATTCCTGCCACATTGCGCTTACGCGCGCCATCCGTTCCAATTGCGTCATGTTCATCTTGGCTTCCTTTCTCAAGCTATGTTAATGCTGGTACTCTTATTGACGAGCCGTAAGGCCAGACATCACGGATCAAGCCAGTGACTGCAAACCCGGGTGGACGGGTGCGGTTGCGAGGCACGTATAGTACTCGCTTCCGCCATAGTAGGCGTACCATTTGTTCCGAAAGACTGTCATGCCGCAGATAAACACCGTATCGCGCCAATAGGACACGGGCCGGTGCGGCGGGTCGGCGGAGTATCCATCTTCGTAAGGGATGCTTGCGTCGGCAGCGAGCACCGGACGCGGCAGCCACTCTATCGGCGTCTCTGGATCGTGGAGCGAGAACAGCACTTCGCCCTTGGCGTAGAAATGCCCGGTATGGTTGCCGCCTGTCATCAAGATGATCTGGTCGGGATTTGCCGGGTCATAGTTGGCAATGGCGACGGCGCATTCCCCGCCGGGCCAAACCGATTGTAGCTCCTTGGACTCCCAATGCAAGAGATCGTCCGAGTAGGCGATGAGCCGGTCGTTGATGTACATCACAAAGCGGCCCTGGGCGTCGCGAACCGCGTGGTTGTTGGGGTCCTGCAAGACGGTGGCGTTCCGGTGAATGCGCGTGGCCTTGGGGAAAACCAGCCCCTTGTGTTCCCAATGGATGAGATCGTCGGATACGGCGAGATAGGTGCCGCAAGTGGACGGGTCGTTGACGTGTTCCCAATCCCAACGGTTCAGGAACATATAGTAGCGCCCGTCGTGCTGCACGCAGTTGACATCCTCAAAGCTGTATCGCCAATCCTCTGGCCGACGCATGAGGGGGCCTG
>JAAYXX010000077.1 GCA_012515695.1 Chloroflexota bacterium | reverse complement strand
TGATGACCGATCTGTTCGAGGAGTAGACCATGACCCAGATGAGCATTGCCGAAGCCTTGCGCGAGGCCATCCGCGAAGAAATGCGCCGCGATTCCCGGGTTTTCTGCATTGGGGAGGATATTGGCATCCCCGGCGGGTTCGGCGGGGCCTTTACCGTCACCCTGGGCCTGACCGACGAGTTCGGCCTGGAGCGCATCCGCAATACCCCCATTTCCGAAATAGCTATTGCAGGAGTGGCGATTGGCGCGGCGATGGCAGGTATGCGCCCCATCGCCGACGTGCAATATGGCGATTTTCTCTTCTGCATGATGGACCAACTGGCAGACCAGGCGGCCAAAATGCGCTATATGTCCGGCGGGCAGGTCTCGGTCCCGCTGGTCATGCGCGCCCCCGTGGGCGCTACGTCACGCGGCGCCCAACACGCGCAAAGCCTGGAAGCCTTTTTCACGCATATCCCCGGCCTGAAAGTAGTCGCCCCGGCCACGGCCTATGACGCCAAGGGCCTGCTCAAAAGCGCCGTGCGCGACAACAACCCCGTGCTCATGTTCGAGCACAAGCTGCTATACGGCTCCAAGGGGGCGCGCGCGGAAAAGGGCGCGCTCAGTTCGGTGGGCGAGGTGCCCGATGAGGAATATACCGTGCCCATCGGCAAGGGCATCGTGCGCCGCGAGGGCCGCGACGTGACCATCGTGGGCAAGCTGCTGACCCTCTATCGGGCGCTGGAAGCCGCCGACATTCTCGCCGAGCAGGGCATCCAGGCCGAGGTCATTGACCCGCGCACGCTGGTCCCGCTGGATAAAGACCTGATCCTGTCCTCCGTTCGCAAGACGGGCCGCCTGGTGATCGTCGAGGAGGATAACCTGACCGGCGGCTGGGCCGCTGAACTGGCGGCTATCGCCGCCGACGAGGCGTTCGACTGGCTCGACGCGCCCGTCAAGCGCGTGTCCGCCCCAGACGTGCCGCCGCCCTTTGCCCCCAAGCTAGAGCGGGCGTATGTCCCCGACGCGGCCCGCGTGGTGGCAGCGGTGCAATCACTCTTCTAGACAGGCCGGGCAACTCGGCTCAAAGGAGGCTGACGTGGACCTCACACCCGTTTCTTTGCATACAGACGACGGCGCAATCACGCTGGACAATGGCCTGGTCGCGCTACACTTTTGCGATCAGACAGGCTGCTGGCTGGGCATGACCGACAGGCGCACCAACCGCGTGGTATTGGGAAACCCCCACCGCCGCCCAACGCTGGAGGTCGTCTCTGGCGGGCGAGAACGGGTGACATCGGCAGTCAAGGAGCGATTCGACCCGCTGTTGACGGGCGAAGAGCACTATTTCGCCGAGCAGCTTGTGGAGCACTATTTGCTGCAAGAGATCGACGGCGCGACCCTTGTGCTGGTGCTTCAGGCAGGCCCCTGGCGAGTGCGCGAGCGTTGGCATTTGCAACCCGGCAGCGACACCGCCCGCCGCCAACTGGAACTGGTTTGGCAGGGAAGCGCGCCCACCCGCCTGCGCCATTTTATCTGGACAATGCCCCGCCTGACGCTTGGGGCGTCGGGCCGCGTGACTTTTGAAGCGCCCGGCGTGCCCATCGCGCCGCACCGCCCCCTGGATAGCCTCGCGGCAGATTTCTCCATGAGCCTGGGCGAAACCCCTTCGGGCCACCCCGGCATGGTGGGGCTGTGCGAGCGCGAGAGCGGCCAGACGGTCTGCGTCTGGCCCTATTCCGCCACCGAACCCGCTCTGGGGAATGTATGGCGCGAGGGGGACGGCATCCGCGTCGAGTATCGCGTCCTGCTATCTGACGAGGTAGAGCCGGGGCAGGGCATCACCGGCGGGGCCATGTACGCCCGCACCAATGACGCCGGTTGGGAGGCGCTGCTGCAAGATATGCACCCCTGGTACGATAGCGTGGGCCTGCGCGTGCCGGAGGATAGCCCCGAATGGACTACCAGCGCCACCCTGTACGAGCTGCACATCGGCAACGCCGTGGTCAAGTATGGCCCCTATGAGCCGCTGCCCCGCGTCCAGGACCTGTTGGCCCGGCTGCCCGAAATCAAGCGGCTGGGTTTCGACACCATCCAGATCATGCCGCATCAGTTCTTCGCCGGGTACTCCGTCCATGATTACTATGACGTAACCACCCAATACGGCGAGGAGGCGGCGCTGCGTCAGGTCATCGCCACCGCGCACAGCCTGGACATGCGCGTGATCCTGGATATCGTGGTGCATGGCTGCAACGACAAGGAAGTGGCCCGCCGGACATACGAGCGCACCGAACATAGCGAGCCAGAGTGGTTCTTGCGCTGGATCGAAGCGGCGGTGGAGCATCACCCCTATCTGGACGAGCACCCCGAATGGTTCATGCGCGACGAGGAGGGGCAGATCAGGGCCACCTATACCTGGGCGTTCGATCACCTGAATCCCTCCTTCCAGCGTTTCCTGATCGACGTGCTCAAGTTCTATCTGCTAGACCTGGGCGCTGACGGCTTTCGCATTGACGCCCCCACCTGGAACTATTTTCCCAATTGGAAGCGCGGCCTCCCCTATCGCGCCGGGGATACCTACTATGGCTGGGCCCAGCTTTTCGCGCGCGCCCGCGCCGAACTGAAGCAGGCCAAGCCCGAGCTAATGCTGTTCAGCGAGGGGATCGGGCCGCTACACGCCCGCGACTTTGATCTGCGCTACGCCTATGAGGAGCAATGGCTGTTCCCCGCCGCGCTACAAGGGGGAGGCGCGCCCGCCGTGGATATGCCGGGGCAGGTGGATGGTCAGCCGATTACCGCCGTGGAACTGGCGGAATGGCTGCACGAGCGCCGCCTGTCGCACCCCGCCGGAACGCGCATCGCGCATTTCATCGACTCGCACGACAGCTTTTGGCCCAAGGCGCTGTTCCGCCGCAGGATCGTGGGGCCAGACGCCTGGCGCCCATGCTTTGCCCTGTGCGCTACGCTGGATGGCTGCCTGATGCACTATATCGGCGGCGAAGAGGGCAATGAAGAGTTTGTGCGGCGGCTGCTGGCGCTGCGGCGCACACTCCCCGAGCTGCACCACGGCGCATGCGACTATCGAGCGCTTCAACCCGACACCCCGATGGTGTTTGCGCCACTTCGCAGCCTGGGGAACCGGCACACCATTCCAGTGATGAGCTTTGACTCCACCCCGACGCGCACCAGACTGCGCCTGCCCGCCAGCCTCAGCGCGCCGGACGCAGGCGAATACACCGTCTATGACGCGTTGAATGATCGGTTGCTGATTGGGGCCGGGGAATGGGGCGCGGCGACGAGCGCGGGCCTGGAGGTCGAACTGCCCGCCTATGGGGTAGCCGTGCTGGTATTGCGCCCGGTCTCGTAAGCCCCCTCTCCCTTTGGGTTCAAGGGCGGACAGATAACCGCGCCTACTCATTGGACCGCCGGCTTCCAGCCGGCATCATGTCAAGCCGCCAAGGATGGCGGCGGTCCAATGGGAGAGCCCTCACCCTCGGCTCCTACGGAGCCTCTGAAGAGAGGACTCTCGTAGCCGTTTGCCTACGACACAATAAAAGCCACCGGCTCCCCGCCAGCCAGGCTGGCAGGCGATCCGGTGGCTCAAAGCGCAAGGCTGTTACTCTTGACCGATAGCCTTGAAAACGTATCCTTGTGCGGCCAGCGTCTCCAGGATCACAGGTAGGGCGGCCACCGTCTGCGAGCGGTCTCCGCCGCCATCGTGCAGAACGACGATCTTGCCCGGCCCTGCCCTGCGAATCACCCTGGACGCAATCTCCTCCGCCGAGGGCAGCTTCCAATCGCTGGGATCAATGTCCCAGTAAATGACCTGCAACCCCATCTCATCGGCATACGCGCGAATGTCGGCATCAATAGCCCCGCCGGGTGCGCGCAGATAAGGGCTGACCACACCGTCTACCGCCACGTTGGTGCTTTCGATCTCGGCCTCAAAGGTAGCGCGGTCTACCCCCTGCAACGTGTGATGGCTCCAAGTGTGATGGCCCACCACATGGCCCGCATCCACAATGGTCTGGACCAGCCCGGGCCGCTTGTCCGCCTCTGACCCAATCACGAAAAAGGTGGCCTGTGCATCATACTGCAAGAGTATCTCCAAAATCTGCGGCGTCCACCGCGCGTTAGGGCCGTCATCGAAAGTAAGGTAGAGCACCTTGTCCGCAGGCTCTCCAGTCGCCTCGCCAACGGTGGCCTCGCACGTCGGCGTCGCGTCTGCAACCGCCTCATCCACCGCTCTGACGACCAGGCTTTCCCGGATCGCCAGGAGTTCCGTGTAGATGGCCGATTTGGCCGACCCGAACGACATTACGACCTCTCGCGCTTGCCTGGGTTGCGAGACGAAACCGGATTTAGCGAAACTGGCGATGGGCGTAAAAGCGGGGGTTTGGGTAGCCGGGGGGGCGGGCATTGCCGTGCTGGTGGCGGCAACCTGGGGCACAGACGTAACGCTTGGCGCCTTGGTTGAAATCCCGGTCTCCGAAACAGAGGCGGTGGGCACCAACGGCGGTTGCTGCTGCTCCTCGCCGCCAGCGGCCATCACGACCCCCTGGTACAGCCCATTCCCTGCGATCCATTTCCCCAGGGCGCTGACACTGCTCCAACTCCACGGCGTCGAAGCAATCGTCAGCATGAACACCAGTCCGAGCACCAGCAGCCGACGGCATCCCTTGGGGGCAGAGGCGTTGCGGTCGGGCGTGGCTGTCTTTTCTGAAGCGGATTCAGAAAGTGCTGGCGATTCAGCCGCCGCCCGCTGCGCTTCTTCTTCGGCGATTCGCCGCGCTTCCTCCTCGGCAGCAATCCGGCGCGCCTCCTCTTCGGCGGCAATCCGCCGTACTTCTTCGGCAGCGACTCGCCGTGCTTCTTCGACAGTGATTCGCCGTGCCTCTGCTTCAGCGGCAATCCGGCGCGCTTCTTCTTCAGCAGCGATTCGGCGCGCCTCCTCTTCGGCAGCAATCCACCGTGCTTCGCCTTCCGCAGCGATTCGCCGCGCTTCTTCGGTGGCGACTCGCCGTGCTTCTTTTTCGGCAGCAATCCGGCGCGCTTCCTCTTCGGCGGCGACTCGCTCCGCTGCCTCCTGTATCTCTTGCTCTATCAGGTCCACCAGCGCATCGGATTGCGCGGCAACCTGCTGGCGAACCAGTTCCGAGACCGACGGCTCTAGCGCCGACACCAACTCGTTCGTCACATCAGGAGACGGATCGAGCAGTTCGTCTTGCAGCGCCCGACGCAAGGTGACGCGCAACGCAGGAGTCAGTTCCTCCATCACGTCGCGGGCCAACTTGGGGCGGTGCTCGCGCAGCAGCTCGATAAGCAGAGGTCTCAGCGCATCAGTCAGAGCGTCGGGCGACAAGAGAATGCGCCGTAACTCGTTGAGCGCATCCGAGGAATAAAGGTCACTCGCCATATATTAACCCTCGGCTTGCGATTCCAAACCCTCCACGATGCCCACAGCAGCATAGCCGGTCTCCAGTCGGGTAGCCAGCTCCAAAAAGATAGAAGCCAGAAGCTTGCGGTCCGTTTTCTGGTCGGCCAGACGATCGGCGACCCGCCGCAATTCTTCTTTTAGCTCATCTTCAGCCTGACGCTTTTCGCGCTTGAGGGTATCGAGGTTTCTTTCGTATTGGTCGCGATATTGCTCAACAGTAGACCGCACGGTACGCAAATCCTGATTCTCGCGTGTCAGCGCAGAGCGCAGATCATTGACTTCTTCATTCATCCGGTTGATCATGGTCTGCAATTGCCGCACCTGGGGAACAAGCTGCTGGAGCACAGGCGCCTGACTGCGTACCCGATCAACTTCGCGGCCCAACTCTTCGAGCGATTTGAGCAGGTCGCGCTCGACATTATCCACGCGCTCTTGCTGGCTCGCGCGAGACTCTTCCATCGCATTGCGGGCCTGTTCCAGATCGTTCAGTACCCGGTCAATCTCCCGGCGGAGGTCGGTAAAGCGACGCTCGTATTCCTCCATCTTGGAGCCAAACAGGATGCTGCGCAGGCGGTCTACCTCGGCCTCGCGGATCGGTTGCCGCGCCGGGTCAGGCCCGCCCATGATGATCTCGCGCACTCGCCGGAGGTCATCCTGAGTCGCCTCGACTGGTGCGCGCTGGGGTTCGCCCGACTTGGCTTGCGGGGCGGCGCTGGGGGACGCATAGGATTCGTTCGAAGACACGGTACTCTGTAGAGGACTCTGTTCTTCTTCCGGGTTCGTTGTGGGCTGGTCGTACGACTGATCGAACATGGATTCCTCCAAGGGATATGGGACGTGCTTCTTACACTGCCAGAGAGCACATAAGGTGGTAATAGTCAGGCAACACAAATTATACCGTAAGAATAAGCGATTACAAGTATATACAACGTAAATTAACACCATCTTTACTCTGGCTATGATTTTTCGACGAATCATTATGCGAAATTTACAGGAGCCAGACCCACCAGAGCTGTGGAATATAGGACGGCAGGCGGATCGAGGCGGGCAGCAGATATCAAGGCCCCTCTCCACATGGATGGAGAGGGGCCTTGGGTTATCATGTTCGCAGGGACCAGAGCCGCAGCCTACAGCAGCCCGACACAACTGCACGAACCGTCGCGCGCGACGACTCACACCTTGCGCAGCACCGAGACGGCAATATTGTCGGCGTGATCGCTGATGCGTTCCAGGTTGCGGATCGTCTCCACAAACAGCACGTCCGCCTCCGGGTGGCACACCCCCAGCCGGACACGCTGCAAGTGCCCCTGCCGCACGCTCAACGTCAGATGATCCATCTCATCCTCCATCCGCAATACCTGCTTTGCCAGTTCCACATCGCCAGCGCGAAAGGCTTCCAGCGCAGTCTTGAGTGAGAGATGCGACTGCTCAAAGAGGCGGCTGAGGTCCACAATCGCCTCGTTGGAGAAAGGCACTTCATGATAGATGCAGTCCTGAGTGGCTTCAGCCAGGTTCTCCGTGTGGTCCGCCACTCGCTCCAGGTCCACGTTGACATTCTTGAGCTGGAAACACCGCTTGCGCTCCAGCGAGTCCACCCCGCCTTCCAGAATGACGCTATCCACAAAACGCTCAATAGCATCGCACAGCGGGTCGCAGAACTCGCGCTCCAGGCGTAAAATCTCTTGTGCCGTGTCGTCCTCGCGATTGAGCAGCGCCTGTTGGCTCAATTCCAGCATTTGCAACGCCATCAGCCCCATGCGATCCAGCTCTCGTGCGGCCTGCTTGATAGCAACCGAAGATACGCCGTGAAGGTGATCGTCGATGAACTGGGTGATTTTCGGCGCCTCCGTCTCCTCCTTGTCTGGGACAATCAACCGACTGAAGGCTGTCAGCGGCTTGACGAACGGGAACATGACCAGGCTGACGCCAACATTAAAGATCGTGTGCGCGTTGGCGATCTGGCGCGCCAGGTCGGGCGAGGTGCGCTCTATCAGGCCAGTGTACGGGGTGATGAATGGTAAAAAGAGCAGCACCCCTATCACGTTGATCGTGATTTGTGCGACAGAGGCGCGCTTCCCAGCAGGAGAGCTACGCAGCGACGCCAAAAAGCCCATGATGCACGAGCCAATGTTGGCGCCATAGATAAACCCAATCGCCGCTGGCAAGGTAATCACGCCGCCAGCGCCCATCGCGATCACCAGGCCAGTGGTGGCTGTACTCGACTGGATGATGCTGGTGAGGATGACGCCCGCCAATACGCCCAGAAGTGGCGTTTGCCCCATCTGCTCCAACCACCCGGCCACCATAGGGTTTGCCGCCAATGGCTTGACGGTCTCGGCCATCAGTTCACGTCCCGTGAATATCAGGCCAAAGCCCAGCAAAATCTGGCCGTAACGCTGCCATCGGCGCTCTGAGCCGAACTCGAGCATGGTGAAACCCAGCGCCAACGCCACAAAGCGCACATTGCCGATGTCAAAAGCCACAAGCTGGCCCGTGATCGTGGTGCCGATCTCTTGCCCCAGCATCACCCCGATGGCTTGCTCCAGGGTGAGCAGCCGCGCATTGATCAGCCCGATCATCGTGATCATCAACAGACCGCTTGACTGAACTAGCGCCGTTGCCACAGCGCCAAAAGTAGCCCCCTTGATAGGATGGTTGGTGGCCTTGTCCAGCCACTCCTGAATCTTGCCACCAGCAAGCTGCTCCATGCCCTGGCTGAGCATCTTGATGCCGAACAGGAACAGTGCCAATCCTCCGATAACCGTTAGCAGCGCCAGCATGTGACCTCTCTTTGTGTAGGATGACCCTTCAGCGCCACGACCATGTCGCGCCATTGCGGGTTGGCAAAAGGTTGCGCGCCTCCGTTGCTGCACAATGTCGGGACCCCATATCCCCACGATTACCATGATACCCGCGCAGCGCCAATCAGCAAAATCCACCCATCGGGGCGAATGCAGTAACT
>JAAYXX010000076.1 GCA_012515695.1 Chloroflexota bacterium | reverse complement strand
TTACCGGGCCGGGGATTTGGTCAAGATGGAAGTGCTGGTGAACGGGGAGCCGGTGGATGCCCTGTCGCTGATCGTTCATCGGGAGCGGGCCTATCAAAAGGGGAGCGCGTTGGTGCGGCGGCTCAAGGAAGTGATCCCCTCGCAGCTTTTCGCGGTGCCCATTCAGGCGGCTGTGGGCAGCCGGGTGATTGCCCGGTCTACGGTGTCTGCCTCGCGCAAGGATGTGCTGGCCAAGTGTTACGGCGGCGATATCACCCGCAAGCGCAAGCTGCTGGAGCGCCAGAAGGAGGGCAAGCGCCGCCTGAAGCGCATCGGCAAGGTGGATATTCCCCAGGAAGCCTTTATGGCCGTGCTCAAGCTGGAAGAGTAAACGCTATCCGTTCGCATGAGAGACAGCCCCGCAAGGGGCTGTCTTTGCTTTCCGGGGCCTTGCACCGCCGCCCTCTTGGCCAATGGCACTAACTTTTGATTGTCACGGCCAGCAGATCGCCCTTACCACCCTCACCCCCGGCTGTACCCAGCCGCTCCCTCTCCCAGGGGGCGAGGGTGGCATATTGCCGCGCTGACCGCCTTCTCCCCCCGGGAGAAGGTGCCCGAAGGGCGGATGAGGGCAACTCCGATCTTGCTCCAGCACTTGATCCGCGAAATGTTAGCGCCATTAGCCATCTTGGCGACTTGATATTACCAACTATGCTGGCATTATAGAGATTTACTATTTAGCAATGGCTGTTGCCGAGCTATTTTGTCAAAACTCTTGCAATTGCCCATCGCAATGGCGCGGCTTTGCGCTCTCCTGGCAGCTATGCTACACTGGGGCGCGACTGTAATATGGGAAAGAATGGTGAGATGACCTCGACGATGGCTTCTTCGCCTGCAAAAACGGCGTTTTTGGGCCTATCCTGGCGGCGGCTCTCCGCTCTGGCCGTCGGGCTGATTCTCGTGGGCGGCGCGTGTTTTCGCTTCTTTGGCATGTCGTGGGATGGCGGCTATCTGTTTCACCCCGATGAGCGCCATCTGTTGGTGATGGTGAACAACCTCTCGCTCGTCTGGCCGTCGGATTTGTCCGTACTGCTGACCCCCGATAGTCCGTGGAATCCCGGCTTTTTCGCGTATGGCTCGCTGCCCATGTATCTGCTGCGCGTCTGCGCGGATCTGTTGGGTTATCTGAACGAGGATTTCGCTACGCTGATGTCGAGCTATATGGTCGGGCGCGCGCTGTCGGCGCTGTTCGACCTCGGCACGGTCTATCTCGTCTATCGACTGGGGCGCACGCTGTATCGCGAGTGGGTGGGCGTTCTGGCGGCGGCCCTGACCTCCATGACGGTTCTGCACATCCAGATGGCCCACTTTTTCACGGTGGACACGCTGCTCACGTTCTTTATCGTGCTGGCCGTCTTGCTGGCGGTGCAATTGGCGCGGCGGCCCAGCCTGGGCAAAGGCGCGCTGTTGGGGCTGGTGTGGGGGATGGCGCTGGCGACCAAAGTTAGCGCGGCGGCCCTGGGGCTAACGGTGGGGCTGGCGTGGCTGCTGGGCGCGCTCACGGCGGGCGAGCGCCCTGTCGAGCAGGACGCTGCGGGGGATGTGCGCGAGCGGCGGGCATGGCTGAAGCGGGCGGCGAGTGGGTTTGTGCTGACCGGTGTGGTGGCCGTGATCGGCTTTGTGGTGTTCGAGCCGTATGCCGTCATTGACATAAATACTTTTCTGGAAGATGTGTTCCAAGAGAGTTTCATGGTGAGCGGGACGGCGGACGTGCCCTATACGCGGCAGTTCATCGGCACCCAGTCCTACGTCTATCCCATCTGGCAGGCGGTTGTCTGGTCGCTGGGGATTCCGCTGGGGGTGGTGGCGTTTGGCTCGTTCGCGGCGGCGGTGGTGTCGCTGGTGCCCGTTCTGCGGGGCCGCCAGTGGAAGCGTGCCGCCGAGCTGGCTATCCCGCTCTCCTGGGCGCTGGTGTATTTCGGGTTGACCGGCTCTTTCCATGCCAAGTTCCTGCGCTACATGCTGCCGTTGCTCCCCTTCCTGAGCATTTGGGCTGCGTGGGGGCTGTGGAGCCTGCTGACGCACAGCGGGCGCTGGGGGGCGCTATCGCGGGCGGCGGGCGGCGTGCTGACCCTGGCGGTGTTGGCGGGGACGACGTTGTACGCGTTCGCCTATCTGAACGTGTACCGCCAGGAGCACCCCTGGATTCAGGCCACTGCCTGGATCTGCGAACAGCTTCCCGCTGGCAGCACTATCGCTGTGGAGCATTGGGACGACCCTCTGCCCATGTTGCAGGGGACCGGCGATTTGCGGTGTTATTCCAGATTTGACGTAGACACGTTCGCGGCCTATGACCGGGATGACGCTGGCAAGCTGGCGGACATACTGCGTATGCTGCAAGACAGTGACTATATCATTCTCTCCACGAACCGGCTCTATAATGCCATCCCTCGCCTGCCGGGGCGCTATCCTCTCACCAGTCGCTATTACGAGTTGCTGATGGGCGAAAAGCTGGGCTACAAGCTGGTTTACTATGCCGCTGTCTATCCGCGCCTGTTCGATATCGAGCTGGTGAACGATACCTTCTCCGACCCCGACCTGCCCAAGCCGCGACTGCTGGCCGAGAGCGAGGCCACCCGCACGCAGATTAACCTGGGCCGGGCAGACGAGAGCTATTCTGTCTATGACCACCCCATGCCGCTGGTCTTTGCCAAGACGGACCAACTCTCCGAGCAGGAATTGCTGGCGCTATTTGGCGACGTGGTCGAGCAGTTGCCCGAACCGGCCAAGAAATAGCCAGGCGGGCCAGTCTTTGCCCGAATGCCCCTTCAATGTTATAATTCGCGAGTTATTGTCGTTTATTAAAAGGATCTGAGAGGATAGCGGACTATGAAGAGGCACCTCCGCCTCATTATTGGGCTGGTTATCAGTCTGATCTTTCTCTATCTGGCGATGCGCGGCATTAACTGGGGCGAAGCCTGGACCTCATTCCGCGAGGCCGACTATATCTACCTGGTTCCTGCGCTGCTGCTGTTGATTGCCGTCAACTGGACGCGGGCCTATCGCTGGCGGCTCTTGATGGGCAATGAGCCTTCGCTGGGCCTGAGCAAGGTGTTCCGGTTCGTCAACATCGGGTATTTTTTCAACAACATATTCCCCGCCAAGTTGGGCGAGGTGGTGCGAACGTACCTTGCCGGGCGCGTCATCTCTGGCGGCATTGGGCAGGCGCTCTCTAGCCTGCTCATTGAGCGGCTGCTGGATGTGCTGACGCTGGTCGTGTTGCTGGTTATCCTGCTGCTGTTCATCCCGCTGCCCGCCTGGGCCTCGCAAGCGGGCCTGCTCTTTGGGGCGGCCACCGTGGGCGGAACCATCGTCCTGTTGGTGCTCGCGAGGTTCGGTGACCGAAGCGTCGAATGGCTGTGGCGCTTTGTGGGGCGCATCCCCGTGATCGGCCATCCCAAACTCAAGGAAGCCCTTCGCAACCTGCTGGCTGGTTTCGGTGTGTTGACCCAGAACAAGCTGCTGCCCGGCATTCTCCTGAGTTCGGCATTAGTCTGGCTTGGTTATGCTCTGTTCAACTATATGCTGATGGCTGCTTTCCATATGACGCATCTGTCGTTTGGGGCGGCGGCGCTGGTACTCTGCGCCACTGGCTTTAGCATGGTGTTGCCCTCTTCCCCCGGCGCGATGGGGGTGTTCGAGTGGGCCGCTGTGCAGGCGTTGGCAGTATTTAGCGTGGCGGAAAGCCCCGCTTTTGCCTATGCGGTGGGGCTGCACCTGTTTACCAATATCGCCCTGATTGTCATGGGATTGGTGGGGTTGCTGCGCGAAGGGGTCAGCTATGCCACCATCCGCGAAAGGGCGCTGGCTACGACTGCCCCTGACGCCGCTTCGGCAGAGGTAGCCCCTACGGCGGATGGCTCGAATCGATAGCTTCGTTGGAGATTGGCGCTGCATGAAGATATTGATGGCTCTAACGTATTATTATCCCCACTGGACGGGGTTGACCGCTTACGCACAGCGATTGGCAGAGGGACTGGCCGACCGGGGTCACCAGGTAACAGTGGTGACGTCAAGATTCCGGCGCGATCTGGCGCTGGAGGATGAGCATAACGGGGTGCGCGTGGTGCGCTTGCCGTCCTGGTTCCGCCTGAGCCGTGGGCAGGTGATGCCTGGCTTTATCTCGGCGGTGAGCCGGTTGCTGCGCGAGCATGACGTGGTGCAGACGCACACGCCCATGCTGGAAACCTGGCTGGTGGGCATGTTGGCCCACCGGGCGGGGCGCAAGATGCTAATGACGCATCATGGCGATCTGGTGATGCCCGCCGGGGTATGGAACCAGTTCGTGCAAAAGTCGGTGGGGTTCCTGCTGGATCGGGGGGCCGCCTCGGCGGACGTCATCAGCATTCACAGCCAGGATTACGCCGACAACTCGGCGTATCTGCGGCCCTATGCCGACAAGGTCGTGGCGATCTACCCGCCGGTGGAGATTCCCCGCCCGGATATGCAGGCGGTGGCGGCCTGGCGGCGAGAGTTGGGGCTGGATGGGATCAGGCTGGTGGGTTTCGCCGGGCGCTTTGTGGAGGAAAAGGGTTTTGACTATCTGCTAAAGGCCGTCCCGCTGGTGTTGGAGCAGATGCCAGATGTCCGCTTTGCCTACGCCGGGGATTACAATGTCGTCTATGAGAGCTTTTACCAGCGCTGCGCGCGCCTGATGGATTCGTGCAACAACCAAATCACCAAGGTGGGCCTGATCACCGACCAGCAAAAGCTGGCGAACTTTTATGCCATGTGCGACGTGTTCGCCTTGCCCAGCCGGACCGATTGCTTCCCCAGCGTCCAGATTGAGGCCCTGCTGTGTGGTACGCCAGTGGTGGCGACCAACATCCCTGGGGCAAGGGAGGTTGTGTCGGTGACGGGCATGGGCAAGCTGGTGGAGCCGCGAGACGAGCGCGCATTGGCCCAAGGGTTGGTTGAGGTGCTCCAGAACCGCCAGCAATACGTGAAATCCTATGACGAGATTCGGTCCGTGTTCTGCACAGAGGAAACGATTGCCTCGTACGAGCGCCTGTTGCAGAGCATGATTGCGTAACCTGGAAGGCGTCATGGTTGCTAGAATTGCTATCCCCGGCCTGGATCCACAGCAGACAGATCAACTTGACATACTCTTGCGTAACGAGTCCGACGTAGCCTACAAGCGGCGCGTGCGGCGCATGATAGAATACCTCGACCTGCGCCCCGGCCTGCAATTGCTGGATTGCGGCACGGGCATGGGGTTCTACCTAAAGGTCATCTCGCAGCTTTTTCCCGGCTGCCGGTTGTTCGGCGTTGACTATGAGGAGAAGGTGCTGCGCTTTGCCCAGCAACACCTGGCCGAGCGGGGAGCCTCGTTGACGCGCACAGACATTCACCATCTCCCCTTTGCATCCGAGAGCTTTGACCGGGTGCTCATGTCCGAAGTGTTGGAACACCTGGCGGACGACCACGGGGCGCTGCGCGAAGTGTATCGCGTGATGAAGCCGGGCGCTATCCTCGCCATGACCGTGCCCCATCGCCATTACCCCTACTGGTACGACCCCATCAATCGGGTGGCCGAGCGGCTCAAGGGGCCGATTCGCAACGGGCCTTTTGCGGGCATCTGGGCGAACCACGAGCGGCTATACGACCCCGACGAGGTGGTGCGAGTGGTGCAGGGGGCCGGCTTTGCCATCGAGCGGGTCGAGCAGCTTACCCATTATTGCTTCCCAGCCACGCAGACCATCGTCTACACCTTGGGCAAAGGGTTGATCGAGCATAACCTGTTGCCGGGGTTCCTCAGCAAATCCACCCATCGCTTCCAGGGGGAACAGAATCGCGGCAGCAAGCTGAACCCGATCAACTGGATCTTGGCCCTCTTTAACTGGATTGACCATTGGAATGAAAACCCGGCGCGTATCGCCACCAAACAGACGTTTGTAAACATTGCCATTCAAGCGCGAAAGGTCTAGCAAACGCATGGCTCTCAAGACAAGGCGCTCATTGTTGGTCGTGTTGGGCATTTCTCTCCTGTTGGCCGTCTTGGGGCAATATTATCTGGCGCGCAAGAGCTACCATCTGTGGGATGGAATATTCCTGTATGCCCTGGCGATGGCCTGCTTTGTATGGGTGGCTGCCCGGCTGGAGGCCAGGACAGAGCCGCAGCGCGGCGAACGTGTTGCCATCTGGCAGGAGCTATGGCAGGCCCTGCGCGGCAGCCGCATCCGGCTGGCCGTGCTGGTCGGCGGGTTCCTGCTGATCGTGTATGTCACGCTGACGGCCAGCAGCCGCAGCCCAGATAAGCGGTTCTGGGATTTGTTGGTGTTGTGGGCGGTCAGCATTGCGCTGGCTGTTGGGGCGTTTGTTGATTGGGCTGGTCTGCCGCAGCGGTTACGCGCCACCGCGTACAAGCTGTGGGAGCACGGCCCGGAAGTGCTGCTGGTGGTGCTGTTGGCGCTGTTGACGTTTCTCCTGCGGGGCGTCAATCTGGCGGGCATCCCCTTTGTCCTGTCGGGCGACGAGGCTTCGATGGGGTTGGAGGCGGTGGACGTCATCAAGGGGCAGCGCAACAACCCCTTTGTCACCGGCTGGCTCTCGCATCCCACGCTGTACTTTTTCATGCAAGCCGCTTTCCTGCGCCTGTTTGGCATCACCACGGCAGTGTTGCGCCTGCCGTCGGCGCTGATCTCGACGGTTACGATGGTACTGCTGTACCTGTTTGCCCGGCGGTATTTCGGGCGGTGGGTCGCCATCCTGGCGTCCATCTTTTTCGCCACCTACCATTACGCCATCCATTTTGGCCGTCTGGCGATTAACAACATCTGGGATATCTTTTTCGCGCTGGGCGTATTCTACTTTTACAGCAAGGGCCTGGAGGAGAAACGCCTGGGGCATATCCTGGCGGCGGGCGTGCTCATGGGGCT
>JAAYXX010000618.1 GCA_012515695.1 Chloroflexota bacterium | reverse complement strand
CTCGGTAGCCAGGAACGCCTTGGCCGACAGCTTGTCCGTGTTCTCGTTGAACAGGCTATCAAAGTACGCCCTGTCAAAGGCATCGGTGAGCGGCGAGGGCCGCCCTTTGCCAGTTTCATAGTCGGCGAAACCGGCCTTTTCCCCTGCCCCGATGCAGAACAGGCAGCCCCACATCTGCACGCTGGCAACGAACGCTGAACCATCGTCGAATTCCAGCAAGAGCTGGTGCTTGGGCGGAAGCTTGGCCCCGGCAGGATAGTAGCGCATGGACGTACTGAGCAGCAGGGTCTGGTCCTCGACCTTGATCTCTACCATGCCCGCGCTGGCCGTGGCGCTGCCCACGACCTTGCCCGCCAGCCGCGCATGATACTCTGCCGGGTCGCCCGTGTACCAGGCGAACTTGTGGGGCGACTGGTTGGCGATGGCCCGCGCAATCCGCTTGCCCTGAAGCGTGCGGGTGATCTGCTCCGCCATGACGACGGCCTCGGGTAATTCCAACATGAGTATACCTCCTGATGCTAACGCGCCATTGGGCGCCTTGCAGCCTGGACATGCAAGCGATCGGTGGTGAACGCCGTCAAGACAGCCCGTTTGCTATCGCGCAGCCGCCTACAAGTCCAGCTTGAGCAGGCGGGCGGCGTTGCGCCAGGTGATCTTTTCATAGACTGCCGGGGAGATGGCGCCCTCCTGCGCTAGCTGCCGCAAATAGCCTACGATGGGCGTGTCTTGCGGGATATTGCAGATGTCTGTGCCGAAAAAGAGCCGGTCCTGGAACTCTTCAAGGAACTGGCAGCCAAACTCTTTATCCCGGCTGATGGCGTTGTACCCGCTACCAGCCGACAGGTCGCCGTATAGATTGGGATACTCGCGCATCAGCTCCACCACCCGCCCCGGCTGCACCGGCCCCGTGGGATAGTCGTTGCGGTTCTGCTCGGTGACGTCGTTGCTGATTTCGGCCCAGAAGGGCTGCGAGTGGCCCAGCAGCACCAGGTTCGGGCAGGCTTGTAGCACTTTTTCCAGGCGCGGCAGGCCCAGTTCGTCATAGCAGCCATAGAACCCGCCCACCTGGGGAGCAATGTGAAATGTCAGTGGCAGGCCAACTTCCTCCACCTGCTTGAAAACGTTCATATTCAACGGGTCGTCAAAGGGCAGGTTGGGGCTATACTCGCCGATGCCTTTGGCCCCGGCTTCTTTGTAGTGCTGCAGCAGGCCAGAGAAATCGGCGTCCGGGCTATTGGTGACCATGCGCGGGTCGAGGTTGGCAAAGGGGATCAGCCGATCCGGGTAATCGGCGCAGATCGCCAACACCTCTTCGGGGATCACAAAGCAATAGGCGCATTCCGGGTTGACGCTGCACAAGCAGACAGCCATGTCAACGCCGTTGGCGTCCATCATTTCGAGTAGTTCTTCCGGCGTGGGGTAGCGGCTGCCGTTGATGCGGCGCAGCCCCTCGCCCTTGATGCGCGTCGTGTGTACGTGAATGTCGATGAACATGGCGGATTGCTCCTTTCCCTTTGGCTTGTGTGAGACCGGCGCGCCGCTCACCCCATCTCTCATTGCTGCGGTTCCAGCGGGCGCTGTTCCAGCGGGCGCTGTTCCAGCGGGCGCGGCTCTAACGGCCACGCTACGGTGGGCAGCGCGTATTCCGGGTAGCCACGTTTGGCCCAAAACGGATTATAGCTCCAAATATGCCGGAGCACATCCTCCGGCGCGATCTGCCGTTCGGCCAGCCTCTCGCTTAACCAGGCAATCGCCTCGATATCCTTGTCGCGGCCATGCCAGGTTGGGCTGAGCAGTTGGGGATGCGTCTTGATGGCGTACTCGAACTCGATGCCCGAGATCAGGACGGGCGTGTCGTAGAATTGCAGCGGCATGTCCGAGAGCCACTGCCGGGGGAAATAGACGGTTCCCTGGTCGCCGATGTGCCGCCAGAGGGCCGTGTCGCCGTCCACTTCCAGCCGATTAAAGGTGGCGTGTACCCCGTCGCGCTCG
>JAAYXX010000617.1 GCA_012515695.1 Chloroflexota bacterium | reverse complement strand
TCAGGATTGGGGCATTACCTGGACGGCGCAAGACACGCCAATGGCCGAGTTCGGCGGGCTATGGCCGGGGTATGTGTCCGAGGCGCACCACGGCGTGCGCGGGCCGGGCTATGGGCATCCGTTCCTGTGCCCCGGCGAGCTAACTCGCGGCCATGTGTACGCTCTGGTCAGCTATAACAACTTTCGCACCAACTTTATCAACGTTCACCCCGGCGAAAGCGTCGTGCGCTATGCGCTGACCTCACATCGGGGCGATTGGCGAAAAGGCGGCGCGCCCGGCTGGGGCTGGAACGCCAGCACCCCGCCGCTAACTGTCTGGATGCGCGGCCCGCAAGAGGGAGCGCTGCCAGCGAGCGCGTCCTTCTGCCAACTGGACGCGGCCAACGTCGTGCTGCTGACCCTCAAGGAGGCAGAGGACGGCGACGGCTATATCTTGCGGCTGTTCGAGACAGAGGGCCGCGCCACGACGGTGCGGGTCACGCTGCCCTACCTGAACGTCTTGCACGCGCTAGAGACCAACCTGGTGGAGGAGAATCAGCGCGTGCTCCCCTGTGACGCGCATTCGACGACCATCACCCTCCAACCGTTCGAGCTGCGCACGCTACGCATCAGCGCCCGGCTATAGCCATACCATACAAGCCCTTCGGCCACCAACAGACGCAGTGGCCGAAGGGCTGCTCGTAACCCGCGCTTTCGATGACATTGTTCGCGAATGTCACCCCTTCTGCGCCAATACCCAGAAGTGATACTCCTCATCTCCAGGCGCGCCCTCGAACTCGCACACCCGCAGCTCAAACCCTGCCTCCGTCAAAAGCCGCTTGTATGTGTCCGAATCGTAACCACTCCAGGCCATTGGCGCGCCCAGCCAGTCGGCTTCGACCTCGTATTCTGCCGCGCGCGCTCCTAACGTCAGCAGGATGGCCCCGCGCGGCTTGAGCCAGCAGTACATGCTCGCGAACAATGCGGGGTGTTCCTGCCGGGGGAGGTGAAAGATCGCGTAGAGAGAGACGATTCCATCCCAGCTTTCCGGCGGGAAAGCCAGCCTGGTGAAATCACCCTGCAGGTACGTGGCCTGGGGAACATGCTGCCGCGCCAGAGCCAGATGCTTGCTAGAAAAATCTACGCCGGTCAGGTGGTACCCTTGCGCCACCAGATAGCGGTCATAGGGAATCCCCGTTCCCGACCCCAAATCCAGCACATTCGCCCCCGCAGGCAAGTACTCGCCTAACAGATCGAGCAGTCTGCGCTCAAAAGGGTTGGGGTCAGGGTTCGTATGAAAGTGCTGGTGATAGTTGCCCTGCTCATAGCCTGCCTGCACGATACGGCGCATGTCTTCTTTCATCTGCTCCCCTTCCCTGGCTTTTCCCTGCCGCCGCAGTATGGCGCGACAGGACGCGGCCTGTCAAACCGCCTCCCAGCGCGGCCAATGGACAAGCTCTCCGCCCCTTACTACAATACAATCGTCCGCCTATCCACCCATCGCAAGGCGTAGCTATATCTCCCGCGCGCAATGGTCGCCGGGACAGAAGGGACGCAAGGCATGAAAATCACCGACGTGAAACTGTATCGCACCACCGACGTGAACAGCCCGGCCGTTTTCATCAAGATCGACACCGATGCAGGGATCGCGGGCTATGGCGAGGGCACCAACCACTTTATGCCCGAATCCTCGCTGGGCATGCTCAAGGACATCACCCCCTACCTGATCGGCGAAGACCCGGAGCGCATCGAATACCTGTGGCAGTCCTGCTTCCGACGGCGCTTTATGCGGGGCGGCCCGGCCACCGGCGCGGCGTTGAGCGCCATTGACATGGCCCTGTGGGACATCAAAGGCAAGGCCCACGGCGTGCCGGTCTACCAATTGCTGGGCGGGCTGGCTCGCGACAAGGTGCGCCTCTATGCCGCCATCGCCGGGCGCACGGCTGAGGAAATCGCCGAGCATGCCCGGCGGCGCGTGCAGCAGGGATTCACCGCGCTCCGCTTTCGCGCCTTTCACAACTATGACGACATGGATCTGCACGACCACGCCCTGGCTGTCCGGCAACAACTGGAATACCTGGAGGCCATTCGCGCCGCAGTCGGCGACGACATAGACATCATTCTGGAATGCCACGGGCGCTATGACCCCGAATGGGCGCTCAAGCTCGCCAGGCAGGCGGAAAAGTTCCACCCCTTTATGATGGAAGACCCCACCCGCCACGAGAACCCCCAGGCAATGGCCCAACTGCGGGCGCATACCAGCCTGCCACTGGCCCAGGGCGAACGCTATCACAACAAGTGGGAGTTTCGCGAGTTGATCGTCGGGGGGTATGTCAATTATCTGCGGCCCGACATCTGCCATTGTGGCGGCATCACCGAAATACGGAAAATCGCCGCGATGGCCGAAGCCTACCTGATCAACCTGATCCCCCACAACAACGCCGGGGCGCTGGGTTCCGCCGCCAGCGTACACGCCGCCCTGTCTATCCCCAATATCGCTTTGCTGGAGGGGGGTGGCCTGGCGGGCGACCTGCAAACCGACGTGGTGGGGCCATACCCCAAGGTCGTAGATGGCTATGCCTTGCCGCCAGAAGGCCCTGGCCTGGGTATCACGTTCAACGAAGAGCTTGCCGAGTCCAAGCCGTTCCGGACGGGCCTGCAACCCCGGCTCAAGGGGTTGGACGGCTCGGTGCGCGATTTCTAAACGCCTATAGCGCGAACATAGAGAGAGGAGCGCCCCATGCGTATCACCGAAGTTAAACCTTATCTGACCTCCAACGGCATTGCTCCCGCCGTTTACCTGAAAATCGCCACGGACGAGGGCCTCGTGGGCTATGGCGAGGGAACCATCAACTCGATGCCCCGCGCCGTCTATGGCCTGCTGCAAGACCTGCGCGACTGCCTGATTGGCCAAGACCCGCAGCGCATCGAACACCTGTGGCAAGCCTGCCTGCGCCGCCTGTTCTATCGGGGCGGCCCGGCCACTGGCGCGGCGCTGGCCGCCATTGACATGGCCCTGTGGGACATCAAAGGCAAGGCGCTGGACATGCCGGTGTACCAACTGCTGGGCGGGCTGGCCCGCGACAAGGTGCGGCTCTATGGGCACGTCACTGGCCGCAGCGCCGACGAGATCGCCGCGAACGCGCAAAAACTGGTGGCCCAGGGGATCACCGCCGTCCGCTTTCGCGGGTTTCACACCTACGACGACATCGGCCTGCACGACCACCCGCTGGCCGTGCGTCAACAGGTCGAGTATATGGAGGCCATTCGCGCCGCGGTAGGCGACGAGGTAGACATCCTGCTGGAATGCCACGGGCGCTATGACCTGGAATGGGCGGTGGCACTGGCGAAGCAAGTGGAGCGTTATCAGCCCTTCTGGATCGAAGACCCCATGCGCCACGAAAACCCCCGCCTGCTGGCCCAGCTTCGGCAGCAAACCCCCATCCCCCTGGCGCACGGAGAGCGCCAGCACGACAAATGGGAGTTTCGCGAGTTGATCGAGAACCGCTACGTGGACTATTTGCGACCCGACATCTGCCATTGCGGCGGCCTCACCGAGATCAAGAAGATCGCGGCAATGGCCGAAACGTATTTCATCAACCTCGCGCCGCATAACACACAAGGGCCACTGGGCACAGCCGCCGGGCTGCACGCCAGCCTCGCCATCAACAACGTGGCGCTGCTCGAAGCCCCGTGGGTATCCAGCCCGCCCCCCTCGCCCATCGTCGGCCCGTGGCCCACGGTGCGCGACGGCTATGCCCTGGCG
>JAAYXX010000075.1 GCA_012515695.1 Chloroflexota bacterium | reverse complement strand
CGCAAACAAGCCTCGCGCACCAGAAGGTTCGACCGGTCGCGGAACTCGCGATCAGCATCGCTGTCCTCATAGACCATGAGCTGGTCTGGATCAAGGCCCCGCTCCGTCAACCAATGGCTAACCCACACGCGCCGGGCAGTGGTATAATCCGCCAGAATCTCGTCAATCCGCTCTGGCGCAAATCCCTGTTCATTCAAGAAATTGCCCAGGTAGATTTCCCTGGCCTCGCCGTCATCGCGCAGGTGCTCGGTGTCCATCTCTTGCTCGCGGAACCATTCCCATGTGCGCTCGCCCAGGTCGTGCCAGGCGCGGTCAATGATCCACGCCCGCGCCAGTTCCGCCGCGATCTCGTTCTCGTCGGCGCCATCAGAGACAGGCGTATTGACACGAAAGCCCAACCGTTCGGCTGCCCAGCCCAGATGCGTCTCTAGAATCTGGCCGACGTTCATACGCGCCGGAACGCCCAACGGGTTCAGGATGATATCCACAGGCGTGCCATCTTCCAGGAAGGGCATATCCTCGATGGCCACCACCGACGAAATCACGCCCTTGTTCCCGTGGCGGCCCGCCATCTTGTCGCCCTCGGTCACCTTGCGGCGCTGCGCCACGCTAACGCGCACCAGCTTTTCGACCCCGGCGGGCATATCGCGGTGCTCATCGCGAGTGAACACGCGCACATCCACGACCTTGCCCTCTTCACCATGCGGCAGCCGCAGCGACGAGTCTTTGACCTCGCGCGCCTTTTCGCCAAAGATAGCCCGCAAGAGCTTTTCTTCGGGAGTGAGTTCGGTTTCACCCTTGGGCGTGATCTTGCCCACCAGGATGTCGCCCGGCCCCACTTCGGCCCCCACATAGATGATGCCGTCCTCGTCCAGGTTACGCAGCGCATCCTCACCAACGTTGGGGATATCGCGGGTGATCTCTTCCGGCCCCAGCTTGGTATCGCGCGCCTCAACCTCTAGCTTTTCCACGTGCACCGAGGAGAACTTGTCATTCCATACCAGGTTCTCGCTGATCAGGATGGCGTCTTCATAGTTGCCACCCTCCCACGACATGAACGCGCACAGCACATTCTGGCCCAGCGCAAGCTCGCCGTGGTCCGTCGCCGAAGAATCGGCAATCACATCGCCGGGCTGCACATGGTCGCCCTTGTTGACGACTGGCCGCTGGTCAATGGCCGTGGACTGGTTGGAGCGGTTGTACTTGCGCAGGTAGTGGACTTCTTGCCCACCATCTTGGCTCTGAATGACAATCCGATCTGCGCTGACACTGACCACATCGCCTTCGGTCAGGGCGGTCATCACCTGCCCCGAATCCATTGCCGCCTGGCGTTCCATGCCCGTGCCCACCGTCGGGGCTTCGGGCATCAGCAGGGGCACAGCCTGCCGCTGCATGTTGGAACCCATCAATGCGCGGTTGGCGTCGTCATGCTCCAGGAACGGGATCAACGCCGCCGAGACGCCCACAACCTGTTTCGGCGAGACGTCCATATACGATACCCGGTCAATCGTCTCGATCAGGAACTTGTCATAGACGCGAGACGACACACGATCTGTGGTAAACTGCCCCAGTGGGTCCAATGGCGAGTTGGCCTGCGCGATCACATAGTGCTCTTCTTCGTCGGCCGACAGGTATTGGACCTCATGAGTTACATACGGCTGCACGCGGAACTGTTCATTCTCCAGCTTGGCCAGCCGCTGGGCGATCTCTTCCGTGATGACCTGGCCCTGATCAATGATCAAGTCGCCAGTATCCGGGTCGAGCACCCGCTCGCGAATCGTCCGGCCCACCAGTTCCTCCGGGTCGTTGGGGGCCACGCGGGCCACCCGCCGGTAAGGCGTCTCGATAAAGCCGTACTCGTTCACTTCGGCAAAAGTCGCCAGACGCCCGATCAGGCCGATGTTCGGGCCTTCCGGCGTCTCGATGGGGCAGATGCGGCCATAGTGGCTATAGTGCACGTCGCGCACGTCAAAACCAGCCCGCTCACGCCGCAGACCACCAGGCCCCAGGGCCGACAGGGTCCGCTTGTGCGTCAGGTCGCTCAACGGGTTGGTCTGCTCCATAAACTGCGACAACTGGCTGCTGCCAAAGAACTCGCGCAACACCGCAACGACAGGGCGAATATTGATCAGCGAGATCGGCGAGAGCTGATCTGGGTCGCGAATACTCATACGCTCGCGCACCACGCGCTCCATTCGCAAAAAGCCAACGCGCAACTGATTCTGAATCAGCTCGCCCACCGTCTTGACACGACGGTTCCCGAGGTGGTCAATGTCGTCAGCGTCTTCGACGCCGTTGTTCACCTGGATAACCCGCTGCACAATGTTAATCAGGTCGCGCTTGGTCAGAATCCGCCGCCGGAAAGAAGCGTCGTTGCCCAGGCGACGGTTCAGCTTGTAACGCCCCACCCTGCCCAGGTCATAGCGCCGCGAATTGAACAGCAGCGACTCTAAATAGCTGCGCGCATTCTCCAGCGTCGCCGGGTCGCCGGGGCGCATCTTTTTATAGAACTCTTGCAACGCTTCCTCAGCAGACTCGGTGGCGTCGTGCTCTAGCGTCGTCTCGATGTAATGATGGTCGGGCATGTTGTCCACCGAGGCGAAAATCTCGAGCAGTTCGTCGTCCGTGCCTTCGACAATGGGCACATCATCCAGCTCATCCGAGACAGCGCCCAGCGCCCGCAATAGAACCGTTACAGGAATCTTGCGCCGACGGTCTACCTTGACCGAAAGCACGTCTCGCTTGCTGGTCTCGAATTCAAGCCAGGCCCCACGATCTGGGATGAGCTTGGCCATGCAGAGCTGCCGCCCGGTGACGGGGTCCTCGTCCACGGTAAAATACGCGCCGGGGGAGCGAATCAACTGGCTCACCACCACCCGCTCGGCGCCGTTAATGATGAACGTGCCGTTGGACGTCATCACGGGGAAATCCCCCATGTAAACATCCTGGACTACCGGCAAGTCCGTATCCCTATTGTAGAGCAGAACCTTGACATATAGCGGAGCGGAAAAAGTCACCTCCCGATCGCGACATTCCTCTTCCGTGTATGTAGGCTCTGCGAAGCGATAATCCAACCCGAACTCTTCGTTCAGCGTGGAATTTTGGCCTGGGAAATGCAATTCCAGGCTCTTGTTAAAGCTGACGATGGGCGAAATCTCATCAAAAAGCTCCCGCAATCCCTCGGTCTGAAACCATTCATAGGACTGGAGCTGCACCTTGATGAGGTCGGGAATAGGCAACACGTCCGGGATACGCGCATACGTCTTGCGCCGTTTTCCGTTATTCGAATTGCCTGCTATATTAACCATCGTTCCCGCAAGTGTCATAGGTTGCTGTTCTCCTTGCAGAAAAAGAGTCACCTATCTCCGCACTAGTACAATGATTGCTTGCCAGATGACATGGTGGGACTAACGCGAGCGAGTGAAACGAGACAACAGTGGAATGCCAATCGGGTATAGAGAGGAGCCCTCAAATCCCCGTGGAGGGCCGACCTGATTGTCTGGCGAAAATAACCGATAGATGAGGATCTCTTCTCCCCATTCGATCCTCATATACAGATGAGGAGCAATTCCGTCAAATGAAGTAGGTGATAAAATAATGGATTGCCCACGCACGCTGGCAGCCAATCATTATAGCACATGTCTATATGCTGTCAAATTCACCTTTTTCGAGTTACAAGTGTGTGCTATTGTGCATTGTGCCCCCCGCTCGCTCCCCCGGCTATCTTGCGCGTCACTCCTATCTTTCGTATAATGCCGTTACCTTGGCCCGCCCACTTGAGCCGCCAGGGCGCAATCCGCCGCCGAAGAGCAGTGGCGCTCGTCGACAGGCGCGAACTCGACTAGTCGTCAGTCGTCAAAGGAGACGCCCATGATTACCAAGGGAAACGCATCCAAACCTGACAAATTGCGCGTTACCTTTAGACTGCCCTCGTCTATCTGGGCAGAGACAGTTCATTTAGTTGGAGATTTCAACGGCTGGAATCGTCAGTCCCATCCCCTGGATCGCACTGCGGAGGGAAGCTGGGAGATTACCCTGGAACTCGATAGAGGCCGAATGTACCAGTTTCGCTATCTCGTGAACGGCACGGATTGGCAGAACGACTGGAATGCCGATAGATATATACCCAACCCCTTCGGTGGAGAGAATTCGGTCTTGGAAACCTGATGTAATGCTATTCTGCTGTGAACCCTAGAACAACTCATGCAAACAATCGCCATCCGAGCGGCACGGGCCGTCCAGTTCGTCCTCGGCATCATCGGCGCCCTGCTGGGAACGTTCTATTCGGCCAAATATACGGCCATCACCCGCCGACTGGGGCTGCCACGCGTCGCGGATTCTGCCAAACGTGGCTTTGTGATCGTGGAGATTGACGGCCTTTCCTATCCCCACCTTCAGGCTGCTATGAGCCTGGGTTATGCGCCCTATATCCAACGCCTGATAGAACGCGACGAGTTCGCGCTGCACCAATGGAAGACTGGCCTGCCCTGTACCACCCCGGCGGCCCAGGCGGGCATTATGTACGGCAATAATGACGATATCCCCGCCTTTCGCTGGTACGACAAGGCCGCCGAGCAACTTGTCGTCTGCAAGCTGCCCGGCACAGTCAAGTCTATCCAGGACCGCATCTCGGCCAACCGCGAGGGTATCCTCAAAGGGGGGTCGAGCGTGATGAATATGTTTGATGGCGATGCCTCGCTGTCCATGTTCACGCTGGCCGCGCTGCACCGCAAACGCTTCTTTGAGAGCGTGCGCGGGTTGGGTTTTCTCGTGCTGTTCATCCTCAACCCCTTTCGCACGCTCAAGATGTTCGCCCTGGCTATCTGGGAATACCTGACCGACGTAGCGCAGAGTATCTGGGCCAGATGGAAAAAGCACCAACCCCTGCCCCTGGAGTGGGGTTTTGCCTTTCTGCGAGTGTTCAGCAATGTGATCCTGCGCGAAATCCAGACGTTCGCCGTTCTCGTGGACATCTACCGGGGTGCGCCTGCTATCTATACGACCTATTACGGTTATGACGAGTTGGCCCACCGCTATGGCCCGCTCTCCAAACCGGCCCTGCACGCCCTCCGCGCCATTGATTCGCGCATCCGCCAGATTGACAACCTGCGCCGCCGAGGACTCCATAGAGCCTATGACCTGTACGTCCTGTCCGATCACGGCATGACCCCTTCTGTCCCTTTCACCCACCAATACGGCCAAACGCTCGGCGAGTTTATCCGCGAATGCCTGGGTGGCCGCCTGAAGCTGAACGAAGCCGCGGGCACAGAAGAGCAGGGCGCTTTCCAGACCATCTACCTCATGGAGGAACTGCGGGTAATCGAGTCCAACCTGTCTCCCCCGCTGACGCACATCCCGCGCAAGCTCAGGCAGTTGGTCGCCAGGCGGGTCGTGTTCAACCTGGATGACGAAGGCACGTGGGACCCCTTGAGGCGCACGGACATCGTTGTGCGGAATTCTGGGTCGCTGTCGCACGTCTATCTGAACGTGACTCCCAGGCAGATGGACATTAGCGAGGTGGCTGTCTTTTACCCCAACTTGATGAGCGATCTGGCAGCACATGAGGGCATCTGGCTGGTGGTTGGCCGCGAGCAGCAGCAGGTGGTGATCCTGTCCAAAGAGGGGAACATCACCCTGGACGAAGACTATCAGGCCAGCCGGGCATACACAGTAGAAGGCCAAGACCCGCTGGCCGCGCTGCCCAACTCTCGCGAAACAGCCGCCCAGCTTAACCGCGTGGCTCGCTTTGCCCATTCCGGCGACTTGATGCTCATCGGCAGCTATGACCCGACGCTAGATTCCGTCTGTTGCTTTGAACAGTTCTGGGCCTGCCACGGGGGGATTGGCGGGCCGCAGGAATCTGCCTTTATGCTGCACAACAACGCGACCCACTGGAACCTGGATCGCGTGGCTCAGGCCACCGAAATTTACCCCCTGTTTGCCCAACTGTATGCCCGATAGATGTATGCTTACAAGGAGTCGTTTGTTATGCTCGTGCCCGTGTTACAGCATCCCTGGGACCTGTCCCCGCAAGAGGCCATCGCCCTGCAACGGGAGCTGGCCCAGCGGGTGGACGCCCGCGACTATGTGTCTCACTATGAGACCGTCGCTGGCATAGATGTGGGGCTGCCCGAGGGGATGGCCCACGCGTCCGTGGTGGTTTTATCCCTCCCTGAGCTAGAGATCATCGAACACGCCTATGCCGAGCGGCCCGTCACCTTTCCCTATGTGCCCGGCCTGCTCTCCTTTCGCGAAGCGCCGGTGATCCTCGACGCTCTGGCCCAACTGCAAACCCGGCCCGATGTGCTCATGCTCGACGGGCAAGGGATCGCCCACCCGCGTCGGCTGGGCATCGCCGCGCACCTGGGCGTCATCCTCGATTACCCCGCCGTCGGCTGCGCCAAATCCCGGCTAACCGGCAAATACGAAGAGCCGGGGGAGGAAAAGGGGAGCTATACCTGGCTCCGCGACGGCGATGAGATCATCGGGGCAGTGGTTCGCACCCGCTCCCACGTCAAGCCCGTGTTCGTGTCCGTCGGCCACAAGATCAGCCTGGACAGCGCCTTTGATCTGGTACTGCGTTGCACTGGCCGCTATCGCCTGCCGGAACCCACGCGTTGGGCGCACCGGCTGGCCTCTAATCATACACTAGAAAAATAGAAAAACAGCCATGCACACAACTCGTCGCCGCATCACCGCAACCATCGTCTTGCTTCTCAGCAGCCTGCTGCTGCTCGCCCCCACCGCCTTGCGCTCTGATTCTGGGGGGCTGGAAGGCTTCGCCCGCAACATGGCTACCGGCGAGCCGGTGGCCGGGGCCGCCATCATCGTGGCGGAATATAGCACGCGCACAGACGCCCGCGGGCACTATGCCTTGCCGCTCGCCCAGGGCACCTACGAGGTGCGCGCTGAAGCGCCCGGCTATATCGGCATGACCCAGGCCGCGCGCGTGCAGGGGGCGCAATGGACGTCTCTGAATTTCGAGATGATCCCCCAAGACCCCGACCCAGACGAACTGGCGGCCATCGAAAGCCAGTTGGCCCCACCAGAGCAGGCCGCCGCAGCCGCCGGGGTGGACCAAAACCCGACGCTGCAAGGGGGCTATCAACTCTCGGCAGTCACCACCCTGCCGGAAACCTTGCGGGTGCTCATGCCCGACGGCAGCATTGTGGTGATGACGATGGACGAATACCACAAGGGGGTCGTCCCCGCCGAAGTGCCCGCCTCCTGGCATCCGCAGGCGTTGCGCGCTCAGGCCGTTGCTGCGCGCAGCTATGCCGCCACCCATCGCTCGCATACAGCCGAGGGCGCGGACGTCTGCACCACCACCCATTGCCAGGTCTGGAAGCCCGCCCATTACGACACCACCGACCGGGCGGTGGAGGATACCTCCGGCGTGGCGGCCTATTACCAGGGCGGCATCATCAGCGCCTTTTTCTTTGCTCATTGCGACGGCCACACCCGCGAGGCTCAAGAAGTGTGGAGCGTGAACGTGCCCTATTGCCGCAGCGTGAGCTGCCCCTGCGGCTTTACTACGCGCTATGGGCACGGCGTCGGCATGTGCCAGCAGGGCGCTCAAGCCCTGGCGAAAATGGGCCTGAGCTATGAGCAAATCCTGTACCACTACTATACCGGCATTGACGTGATTGGCCCGTCCACGGGGCAGCTTGCCAGCCCCACGCTCGCGCCGACAACTGGCGACGAGAACACGGTCTTTACTTTCCGCGTAACGTTTGAGGCGCAGACCCAGCGCCCGCCCGTCGTCGCCAACGTCATCATTGACGGGCGCGCCCACGCCATGACCCGCGTCTCTCGCGAGGGGCACACCTGGCAATACGAACTGCGTACTCGCCTGGGCGCAGGAACACACTCGTACCGCTTTTACTTTGACGATGGCCTCGGCCATGTGTCGCAACTGCCCGGCTCGGGCACACTGAACGGCCCAACGGTCACAGCCGCCAACCCGGCCCAACCCACGCCCACCCCCGCGCCACATGGCGGCGTGTTGGTGGATAGCATCACCCACTCGACGGTGAACGACTGGGCAGGGGGAACCACCGACGGCGTGCGCGTGCTGGGCATCGGCGACGGCGCGCTGATGCTGGAAAATGGCCGCCTGGAGGGGAGCTATACCTCTCCGCCGCTCACCGCCCCGTTGCCTTTCGTGGGGCTGGGCCTGACCTGGCACACCCGCACGCCCCAGGGAGCCTCCATTGCTCTCGAGGTACGCACAAGCGAGGATGGCAAGACCTGGCGCGCATGGACCGCCATGCCGCCGACAGACGACGACGAGGACAGCTTGCTCCAAAGCGCCGACCTGCTCATCGGCGCGGGGGTCAAGCTGCAATACCGCCTGACGCTATCCGCCGCTCCTGATGGCTCCTCGCCCATCCTGGAGAACCTGCGGCTGGTGTGCATCGACTCGCGCCCCGGCCCCCAGGCCAGCGAGTTAGCCGCCGCGCCCCGGCTTTCGGCCACCACCCGGCCCAACGTCATCCCCCGTAGCGCCTGGGGGGCCGACGAAAGCCTGATGACCTGGCCGCCAGAGTACCGGCCCATCCGCGCCATTGTCCTGCACCACACCGTCACTTCGGACGGGAGCGTGGACCCGGCGGCTGTGGTGCGCGCCATCTACTACTATCACGCCGTTACCCGCGAGTGGGGCGATATCGGCTACAACTATCTCATTGACGCCTATGGCAATATCTATGAGGGACGCACCGGCGGCGTGGGCGTGGTGGGCGGCCATGCGCTGCAATACAACTGGGGCAGCATCGGCATCGCCATTCTGGGCGATTACCAGGAGAACAATGTGCCCTCGGCCATCCTCACCAGCCTGACCAACTTTGCCGCGTGGCAATGCACCGACCACATGATCCCGCCCACCGAACAGCGGTACTTTGTCGATAAGGTTCTGCCGACCATCATGGGCCACCGAGACGGCAGCCCGTCCACCGTTTGCCCCGGCGATAGGGCCTACGCCCTGCTGCCCACCATTCGCGCCGAGACCCTCTCCAAGATGGCGGCCATCCCGCCGAACATGCGCCTGACGTCGCCCGCCAACGGCGAGACGCTGCGGGCTGTCGTCACCCCTGCCCTGGAGACCAGCGCCGCCATTCAGCGCGTGGAATACTGGGTAGATGGCACGCTGCGCGCAACCAAGACCGCGCCCCCCTACACCTGGCAATGGAACACAACGGAGGAGAGCGACGGCGCCCATCAACTGCGAGTGGTGGCCCATAACGGCGCGGGCCAACGTCAACAGGAGGTGCAGGTCACGGTGGACAACACTGCTCCCAGCGGCTCGGTCAGCGTGCCCGCCTGGATCAACACGACCAACGTGCCCTTTGCGCTGAACAGCCCCGACGCTACGGCGGTGCAGTTTAGCAATGCCTGGGTCTGGGAGGGAGAGGCGTTGTATCATCAGGCCGGTTCCGGCGTGGCCGTTGCCGACAACCAGGCCACCAACGGGCAGGCATGGCTGGGTCGCGCCGGGGTGGATCAGGGAGGCGTCTGGTTCGGGCCGTATACCTGCGAGTTGCCCGACTGGCGCGACTATCAGGTCTATTTCCGGCTGAAAACCACCGACCGCTCGCGCAACGTAGCGCTGGCCTCGCTGGACATCGCCGACGATCAGGGCCGCCGCATCTATGACCAACGCTCGCTGGTGGCCGCCGATCTGGCCCGCAACAACGCCTACGAGGACATACGCCTGGAGATGGCCTACAAGGATCGCGCGTCCACCTGCAATGACCCGGACATCAGCGACGGCGTCGAGTTCCGCACCGTGTTCCACGGCAACGCCGACCTGTACCTGGATCGCATCGCCGTCTTTGGCGCGCCTCGTCCGGCGCAATCGCCCGTGGCGTGGGATGTGCGCGCCGTCGAGGGCGAGCAGACCGTGCTCGTGCGCCTGCTCGATGCCACCGGAAACGCCAAGGAGCAAGCCGTAACCGTTCGCCTCGATCTGACGCCGCCCCAGTGGTCACAAAGCGGGCAGCGCAGCGTGTGGGTGCAGGATACCCTGTCGGGGCTGGACCTGGAAAGCGCCGCGTGGACGGCTTCGACGGACTGGGGGCAAACATGGAGCGAGTGGCAGCCCCTGGATGTAGAGGGCACGCCGGGAACCACCAAGGCGGTGCAACTCACGGTGCCAGAGCAAAAGGCCACCAACTGGCGCTTTCGCATCCGCGACCGGGCGGGGAATGTGAGCGAGAGCAGCATGGGCAGCCTGCCCACGCCCACGCCGACGGCAACGCTAACGCCAACAGCGACGCTGTCGCCCACACCAACCAACACGCCCTCAGCCTGGGCACAGATACCGCTGGTGCTGAAATAGCGCCCCTCCTCGCCAAACATTGTAAGCACCCTCGCCCTTTGGGAGAGGGTGCGGCTGGGTACAGTCGGGGGGGGGAGGGAGAAGCCGGGGGGAGGTCTCTCCCATTGGACCGCCGCCATCTCTGGCGGCTTCCTATTATGCCGGCTGAAAGCCGGCGGTCCGACAGGTAGGCACGCCTACCTGTCCGCCCCGATCAGTAGATCGGGGCCAGGGGGGGTGAGGTTTTCCTACCTGGGGATACGCAACTCTTGCCCCACGCGAATCAACTCCGGGCTGCTGACGGTGTCCTTGTTAGCGTTCCAGATATCTTCCCAGGGCATATCGAATTTGCGCGCAATACTGCGGAGTGTGTCGCCCTGTTGCACCGTGTAAAGCACATAGTTGTCCCCCGGCAGCGTGGGCGTTTCTACCGGCGGGAACAGCGTCTTTTCCCTGTCCGTCAGGGTCGTGGACGACTGGGGAGTCCCGTTAACCGGCATATCATCCGTGGGCGCGGGCTGGCCCGAACTAACCGCTACCAACGGCTGCCCCAAATACACATCCGACGCTTGCCCGGCTTCCAGGTCGAGGCTCTGCTCGCCCATCGCAACGCGCACCACCCCATCAAACACGGCCACATACGTGTGGTCGTTGCTCAGGGCGTCCACCTGAAACACCGTGCCACGAGCCTGTATCGTCGCCACCGCCGTCTCGATCTCGAACCGCATCCCCTGGAACAACACGTGGCGAATACGGGTCAGCGTGTTGCCCCGGTGCAGGGCGAGCACGGCCACCAGCGCCCGCGAAACCGGGTTCTGGTGCAGTTCCAGCACCGTCAGATGCGTTTCGCTCCCCAGTTCCACCGTTTCGCCGCCAGTAAACGTCAGCTTGGCTCTGCTATTCGAGCCGGTCTGCACCTCATCCCCGGCCTGCAAGACGCTGGTCCCGCCCGCTTCCAGGGGGGGATCGCCTCCCGCGTCGGCCCGGATGACGGTGGCCGTTCCACTCAATACCGTCAGGTTGACTGTCTTGGGAATGGGGGCATCGCGCTGCTGGAGCAGGTTCCACGCAGCGAAAGCCGCAATGACGGCCAACATGACCAACAAGATCGAAACGGAGCGTCCACTTTTTTGGGGCCTACCTCTGAGCCTGGAGGAGTAGGTCATACCAACGGCCTCCCGTGATCGTTCGAGCTAATCGTGCAAGCGAAAGGATCGCACCAGGGCCGCCACCGCCTCATACTGCAATGCGGTAGCGTCAAACCAGTGAATCGTCGGATCAGACAGCCGAAACCAGTTATACTGCTGCCGCACAAAGCGCCGCGTGTGCCGCTTGATCAAAGCCACGGCCTCCTCCAGACTCACCTCCCCGCGCAAGTACTGGGCAATCTGCCGATACCCCAACCCCGACATGGACGGGAGCCGCTCGTCGTACCCATGATCCAGTAACCACTGGACTTCTTGCACGAGGCCCTGGGCCATCATCCAGTCGACGCGCAGGTCAATCCGTCGGTAAAGCTCTTCGCGATCCATCGTCAACCCGATTTTCAGCGTTGCATAGTTGGGAGGGGCCTTCTCCTGCAACCTGGAAATAGGCTCACCTGTTGCATAGTAGACTTCGAGTGCGCGTATGACGCGCCGCACATTGCGAGCGTCTATACGATGGGCGGCCACGGGGTCTACCTCAGCCAACTGGGCGTGCAGCACCTCCGCGCCCTCGGCTTGCGCCCTGGCTTCCAGGCGCTCGCGCAATGCTATGTTGGGGGGCACTTCGGGCACCGTCCAGCCCTCCAACACGGCGCGCACATACAGGCCCGTGCCGCCGACCAGCATGGGGAACCTGCCCCGCGCCCAGACCTCTCGAATGGCCCGGTTCGCCAGCTCTTGATAGTGGGCGAGGGTCAATTCCTCATCCGGGTCGACCACGTCGATCAGGTGATGCGGAACACTCGCTCGCTCTTCCGGCGTGGCCTTGGCCGTGCCAATATCCATATAGCGGTAGATCTGGCGCGAATCCGCCGAGATCACCTCTCCGCCAAAATCCTGCGCCAGACGCAGGGAAAGGGCTGTTTTGCCTACCGCCGTTGGTCCGACAATCACCAATACGTGCGGCCTGTTCGTTCGTTCTTCCAAGGCTTTATTCCAGTGCCAGGGCAGGCACAATATTCAACCGCCTCACGCGGCCTCGCCCATCCAACTCGATAGCTACCAGGTCCACCCGCCAGTTGACATTTCCCAGGCTGCGCTCATAGAGATACGCCTGCGCCAGTTCGGTGACTGTTGCCAGCTTGCGGGGCGTCATGGCTTCTTCTGGCAGGCCCGTCCGGTGGCCGCGCCGGGTCTTGACCTCCACAAAAGCCCAGCAATCGCCATCGCGGGCCACAATGTCAATCTCGCCGCGTGTGTCCCACAGGCGTGGGCGCCAGTTGCGCTCGACAATCTGATAGCCGCGACGTTCAAGGGCAGCGCAGGCCAGACTCTCTCCCAGGTCGCCGACTGTGCGCGTGCTTGGCAAGGTCGCTCTCCCTCGACGGTCTATCACTCTGCGCGTATTGTAGCACACGCCAATCGTCCAGCCAAGCGCGTTTATTATGCTGCGAGTTGTAGGCGGCCAACTGCGCCAGCCAGCCCATCGCCGCGCGCGCTTGAATGGAGAGCGCCCTATAGAAAGCGCGCCTACGGTAGGCTCGTAGGCGCGCTTTGTGTTGAATATTGTTTTATGCGTCCGATTATTCTACCGACACCCCTGCCACTGCATCGTCATACTCGCTCGCCCACTCGGATTCTTCGATCCGCAAGTCGTTCCCGCGGCCCGCATCCATCATCGCGTGGATATTCTCCAACGGCGTCTCCATAGGCAGGTCACAGGCCGTGCTCAAGATAAAGTTGGGGTAGGGCTGCATGGCCTCCACCAGATTGCGGGTCGCGCGATACACCTGGTTGGGAGCCATCTCTATCATCACCTGCACGGTATCAAGATTGCCCACCAGGACCACATCCTCCGGCACACGCTTGATCACCGTGGGAAAATCCACCATCGAGTCCAGGCTCAACCCGTGGGCGCCTGTTTCCACCATCGCGTCAATCAGGTTCGACGTTTGGCCGCAGACGTGCAAGATGGGCACAGTCCGAAGGGTAGATATGATATCCTGCAAGTATCGCCCGGCGAATTCGCGGAACTGGGCAGGAGATAAAAAGCTGGCCGTAGGTTCCAGGATGGCGATCATATCAGCGCCCGCCCGCTCCAGCGCCCGCGCATAGCGCGAAACAACCCCGGAGCTAAAGCGCAGCACGGCGTGCAACAACTGCGGGTCCATCACCGTAGCCATAGCGGCCTCGGTGGCCCCCAGCAATAGCCCGGCCAGCGAGAACGGCCCGATCACATAGCCGCCTTTGAGCACATCTAGATAGCGCGCCATCAGGCGCATCGTCTCAATGTATACGGCCACTCGCCCGTCTGCCAAAATATCAACGGTGGAAAACCTCATCAGGTCTTCTTTGCTTCGCACCGGGTGCTGCTCCACCGAAGGGGATTCGTCCAGAGGAAAGCGCACCGGCAGGCCAAGCGCGCTGGCCTCTACCGACAAGTCCATAAAGAAAAACAACCCATCCGGGCGAAAACGGCGCTGCAAAGCGAACAACGTGGAGAACTGGGTGCCCCAGTTGAAGGTGTTCTGCTTCAATGAAGACCCGTTGAGTTGCGTGCCGGGAAATCCCATCAGCGGGATGACCAGCCGCCTGTCATAGCTACGCACGATGTCTATCAACCTGTCAGCCATAGTTCCCCCTTCGAGAAGGTATTGTCTTGTTAGTTTATATACTAACTATAGTATAGCATTAGAAACCCTACCTATCAATACCCAATTCCCTACGGGCAGTTTTCGCCGCCCAGCCGAGTATACCCTCGGCGGTCACTTTGTGCCTTTTTTCACAAGAATTGTAGGCAAAATGGGCGGCTCGTCAAAAACGCCGAATGGGGAAAGATGGGGCCGTATGCCGGGCCAGCGGCTCACACATCCAACAGGACGGGCACCTGGTCCAGCAGTTCGATGGAGTGCAGCGTCACGCGGCAGGTGTACGCCCGCACCTGCACCCCCGCCGCATACGCAGCCACCAGAGCGTCGGCCAGGGCGGGGTCCATTGCGCGATGGGGGGCAAAGCGGGTAGCGTCGGCCCGTTGGATCACAAACACTACGCTGGCCTGCTCCCCCGCGCACACCGCGTCCGTCAATTCCAGCAGGTGGCGCCGCCCGCGCACGGTGGGCGCATCGGGGAACAAGGCCAGCCCATCCTGTACCAGCGTTACCGACTTGATTTCTACCCAATGCACGCCAGCGGTGTCTACACATTGCAGGTCAAGGCGGCTATCGCCCCGCCGCACCTCTCGCCGCACGCTTATCACAGGCAGGGGCATCCCCTGCCCCTTGCCGATGGCCTCGACAAAAACGGCGTTGGGCAGCCGGGTATCCAGGGACACCAACTGCTCCCCCTGCTGCACCAGCACCACATCATAGTGCGTCTTGCGCCCTGGGTGGCCCGCCTCCGCCAGCCAGACGGTCCGCCCAGGGATCAGCAATTCGCGCAGCCGCCCCGGGTCGGCCACATGCGCCTGGCAGGGCTGACCATCCAGCATCACCGTCGCCAGATAGCGGTTGGGCCGATCAACGAATATAGCGGGAACGAGTGGCGGTAGTTGCATAGCGGTATCCTCTCATAGGCGGTTGCCGAGCTATTTTTCAACCTTCATCCCTGGCGCACAGCCAGTAATAGAGATCCTTGCCTATGGCCAGCACTGAAGGTGCCGGGCTAGTGTAAGAAAAAGCAAGTGCGCTAAATGCGCTTTGACCCGTTTATGAAGATTAACTATTTAGTTCGGTAATCCGACATACCATCTCATAGGCAGTTGAAACTGCACCAACCGTTGCGATCGCCAACAAGTTGGCGCGCCCACCTTCGTGGGCTGATTTGCAGTCGCCGAAGGGCGACTTGGCAACGGTTGCCGCGATTTCAATCGCCCATCGCAACGGCTGTTACCGAACTATTTTGTTAAAATTCATGAACGGGTTTCCCCTTTCCGCAGCCTGGGACATTCAGTCCCAGGCGGGGCTCTGGCACACTGCCAGTACTCTGGCACACTGCCAGTACCCTGGCGCACGCCAGTACCCTGGCACACTTGCCTGTAAGCGTCCTGGGAATGTATGATACTCCCAGAATCACACGGAGGTGACAGTGTGGCAACACCCAGACCTAACATCGTGTTCATCCTGACAGACGACCAGGGGCCGTGGGCCGCCGGGTGCTACGGCAACCCGGAAATCCGCACCCCCAACCTCGACCGACTGGCAGCCGAAGGTATGCTTTTTCGCAACTTTTTCGTTGCCACCCCGGTTTGCTCCCCCAGCCGGGCTACCTTTTTGACTGGCCGCATCCCTTCGCAGCACGGCGTCCACGACTGGATTCGTGAGGGGAACACCGGCCCCGACGCCGCCGCCTATTTGCAGGACGAGATCTGCTATACGGACGTGCTCGCGCAACATGGCTGGACCTGCGGCATCAGCGGCAAATGGCATCTGGGCGCCAGCCAAATCCCCCAGCACGGCTTTCAGCACTGGTACGTCCACCAACGAGGGGGCGGCCCCTATTATAACGCGCCCATGATCCGCGACGGCGAACTGATCAACGAGCCGGGATATGTTACCGACGCCATCACCGACGACGCGCTGCAATTCCTGGACGCCCACGCCCACAACGAGGCGCCTTTTTACCTCAGCGTGCATTACACCGCGCCGCACAGCCCGTGGGAGCATCACCCGCCAGAGGTCGTCGCCTTGTACGATGACTGTCCCTTTACCTCCTGCCCGCAGGAGGAGCGCCACCCCTGGGCCACCAGTCTGACCGACTCTTGCCTCGGCAACCGGGCCATGCTCCAGGGCTATTTCGCCGCCGTCACGGCGATGGATGCCAACGTCGGGCGCATCCTCGACAGGCTGGACGCCCTGGGCATCCGCGTGAATACGCTGGTGATTTTCGCCAGCGACAACGGCTTTAGCTGCGGACATCACGGCTTTTGGGGCAAGGGAAACGGCACCGAGCCGCGCAATATGTACGAGAACTCGATCAAGGTGCCCTTTATCATCCGCCATCCGGGGGTTATCCCCGCCGGGGTCGAGCAGCAGGCCATCGTCTCGGCCTATGATTTCATGCCCACCCTGCTGGATTACCTGGGGCTGCCGCTGCCATCTGAGCGGCCCATTGTGGGCGAGAGCGTGCTCCCCGCGTTCCTGGGCCAGGAGCACGCCGGGCGCGAGCAGGTCGTGCTGTATGACGAGTATGGCAACACGCGCATGATCCGCACGGCGGAGTGGAAATACGTCCACCGCTACCCCGATGGCCCGCACGAGCTGTGGGACCTGGTGAACGACCCGGACGAGCGCCACAACTGCGTTGACGATCCCGCACAGGCTGCCCGCGTCCGCGAGTTGTGCGCCAGGATGGAGGAATGGTTTGCTCGTTATGTCGAGCCGATGACCGACGGCCTGCACCAAGACGTGACGGGCCTGGGCCAACTGCGCCCCGTGAACAGGCCAGACGACGCCGACCGCCCGGCATACTATCGCTGATCAAGTAACGGGCCTCCCTGGATAGGGAGGCCCGACGTTCGGCGTACAGACTGTTCGCGTGCCCCAGCGAATGAGTCTACCCCTCCGCCAGGAAGCGGTCCACCACCTGCTGCCGATACTCACGCGATAGCGATCGGAAGAAGGCACTATAGCCCGTCACGCGCACCACGAGGTCGGGGTACTTTTCCGGGTCCTCGTGCGCCTCTAGCAGTTGCTCCTTCGATATCACGTTTATGTTAATCAGAGTCCCACCCATCTGATTGTGGGTCTTGATCATGGCTTCGACGACCTCCAGCCCGCCATGCTCCCGCATAAGCTGCTTGTCCAGGTCGAGTTGCAGCGGCGCCGAGTTCCCCCACCCAGGTTGCACTGCCGCCACCGCCACGGACTTGGCCGTGGGGGCAGAGACCCCGCCCGGCATAAAGCCCGGATCAGGGTTGGAGGAGTGAGAAATAGGCGCATGCGCGTGCCTGCCGTTGGGCGTCGCGCCCAGCCGCTTGCCAATGGTCACGACCTCGCCGTGAGAGAACAGGCCCGGCAGCACCGTTACGCCGTTGGGCGTCGGCTCGTCGCGCACCAGATGGGTGTACAGGTCAGACACCCGCTCGGCCCACCAGTCGGCCCGCGAGCCGCCCGTGCCAAACCGGGGAATATTCTGCAGCATCAGGCGCACATCCTCCGCGTCGGCATAGTCATTCTCCAGATGGTGCGCCAACTCCTCCCAGGTGAGCCGCCCTTCCTGCACGACGCGCTGCTCGATAGCGGCAAACGAGTCGGCCACCGTCGCCAGCCCCACGCCATCACAGGTCATGCGATAGATATCCAACCCTCCAGCGGCAGCATCCAGCCCACGCTCGATGGGGCCGTGGCAGAACAGGTTCAGCACGATTTCGGGAGTGTTGTCCGCATGGTGCGCCAGGTGCCAATCAAAGCCCTCTTTGATCGTGTCCACCGCGATACGCAGATGGCCGGTATACCTTTCCCACAGCTCGTCCAGCGTCCTGGGAGCAGCGGGGTCGGCCATCAGGTCGTGGAAAGCATGCAGGAACGGAGCCACCAAGCAGAGGCGAGTCACATCTTGCAAGCAATACTCGATGCCCGGCAGAGCCGTCCAGTTGCAGCCCACCTTGGCGCGCATCCGGGCCAACCCGATGGGCACACCATTGCGCGCATAGCCCTCGTCCAGGCCCTTGGAGCAGGAATACGAGGCGCCAGTGCCATCCTCAAACAGGTATTGCACAGCCTTACGGAGCAACGCCGGGTCCAGCCCGTCATGCACGCGCACAGCGATATTGGCCGGAATCTTGAGCCGGTGCATGGCCTCCAGAATCAGAAACGACATGCGGCTGGTCACATCATGGCCGTCGGGGGCTGGCCCGCCAATCTGCGAGTAGTGCGTATCGTTGAAGAACAGGCTGGCGATGTACCAGATAACCTCTTCATCATCCTGAAGGATACCCGCCGCCTTGTCGGCCTCATAGTACAGCCTGAGCAGTTCGTCCAGTTGGCCCAGCGCCCCGCCAGACGCCCACATCCGGTCGAGCGCCTGGAACCAGGCGAGGAACTGGCACGCCTCTCGCAGCGTGCGCGGAGCGCCCTCCACCAGCCATTCGTTCATCTCGGCAATGGCCAGCAGGTTATCGCGCACCGCCGGGTCTTGCTCCTGAGCGGCCATCTCTCGCGCCTTGACCACGTGCCTTCTGATCCAATCCTGAACGCCCAGCACAAAAGCCTCTTCGCCATCATAAAAAGAGGTATCTGCGGGGTTGTTCAGGGCGCGATAGCGGCGGATTTTCTCCAATAGCCCGCCCCACCCCAGGTCAAGGCCGATACGCATATCCGGCCCCAGGTGGTTCATGCCGCCGATGCCAGTGTAGAGGATGTTGTACTTTTGATGAATAGGGGACAGGTGAGTGGGCCGGTCCTCCGGCTTCCAGCCTCCCACGCCGGGCAGCCACCCCACCCACGCCCCGGCCAGGGCGCTCTTGGGATGAATATACGCCGGATGGACAGCCAGCCACCGCCGGAAATTCTCGCCGATACACTTGGGGCCATAGCACCCGCCAGAGGGATGATTCGACTCGGGCTGGAAGGGGATTGGCTCCGGCCAGGGAATCCAGCCGTGGTCGTCAATATTCATGTGTCCCCGCCGCTCGATCTTGAGCTTGGTATGCTCCACCTTGGTCGCGTGAATAGCGTCTATCCAGTCCTGGTAGCAAATACCAGAACCAGAGTCTTGTGTTGCCGTCATGAGGTGTTCTCCCATTATGCTTTATGGTAATGTGGTCTATCGCCAGGCACAAGAAGCGAGCCTTGGGCGCACTGACTCGACCCTTCACCATTGATTGTATGCCGCCAATGGCGGTGCGTCAATACGCCGGTACCCGGCGGTTGAAACCGCAGCAACCCTTGCAAAGCCAGCTTGCTGGCGCGCCCACCTTCGTGGGCTACAGTCGCCCTTCGTGGACTCGT
>JAAYXX010000616.1 GCA_012515695.1 Chloroflexota bacterium | reverse complement strand
GCCGTTACGCAGCGAGTAAACCGTGTAGTACCCTGCTCCTGTCCGGCCAGCCGTATGGACAAAATACCCCGGTGGTATGGCCTGCCCGCGCTCCTGGTGGTTGTGCCCCGCCAAATAAGCCACCACCGGATACTTTTGCGCCAGGGCGTCTAGCTTGGCCCAGGATTGCGCGTTCATGTCCAGTTCGCCAGACATCCAGCCGTTCGGCGGATAGTGATGATACAGCACGATCCACTTACCATCCCGGCACGACTTTTTCATCTCGCTTTCCAGCCAATCCTCCGGGATGCCCTTGTTTGGGTCGCCACTAAAGCCGATGAAACGATAGTTGCCAATGGTGAAGCTGTGCTGGCTCGGCCCCATATACTGCGGCCAGGGCGAAATCCCATAGTAGTCGTGATTTCCCGCTACTGGCCGGAAGGGAATGCCCGGCCCATAGTTCGGGTATGTGGAAAAGCTGCCAACCTGGCCCAGGATTTGGATGTACATCTGATAGCTATAGGGGGCGTTTGCCTCTGTGAGATCACCCGTGCTGATCAGCAGGTCCACATTCAGCCGCTTCATCACCCGCAGGGCCTCGCGCAACCGCTCGTACTCGATGCTTGCCGGCGCATCGAGACCCAGGTGCTCGTCCGCAAGGTGCCCCACAATCACTTCCTCGCCATCGAGCACCGTCGGTTGTGGCCCCTGCTCCGCATCAACGCGCGCGCCTGGCAGCCAACTGCCGGGCAACAGGATCGCGCACAGCAGCCAGAAAATCAGAACAAGGCATCGGGTGATTCTCATAGATATAGCCTCCGAACCGGGAACGAACGCACTATAGCAGGGGATAGACCTCCTATCAGCAGCGCCTTCCGCTCAAGGTAATTCAGTGATATAGTGAACAGTCTCATATAATGACCATCGTTGCGCTTGTGTCCGTCGCACCATCCGCGCTATGATGGTGCGCGATCAACCCACAGACTTGGAACAGGAGACGACCATGTTCGAGGACCCACAAGGCCCCATTGCGCGCTTTTCTTGGGGCAGGTTCGTGATTCAGGGCGGCGAACAGGCCAGGTCGGACGATGCACTGTCTGGCGCAAGCCAAGACATCCGCCTCATCGGCAACCAGGTCACCGCCTGGGAAGAGCGTCGCGGCCACCGCCTCAATCCATCGCTGATCACAGGCGTGTACGACCAAGACGTAGAGGTGCTCATCATCGGTACGGGCGTCTTTGGCCGCCTGAAGTGTCCCGACGCCGTCAAGCAGGCCATCCAGGAACATGGCATCGAGACCGTCATCATCCAGCGCACCCCCGACGCATGCCGCACCTACAACGCGCTCTACCGCCAGGGCCTGCGCGTGGCCCTGCTTGCCCACGGGACCTGCTGACCTGCCCTCACCCGCACAGGCTTTCGAGCGGCACCATCCGAAAGCGCAGCGTCGTCTGGTCAAATCCATGCTCGACACTCCTGGGCCAGACATAGTAGGTCAGCACCACCCGCTGATCATACACCCGAAAGCTGGTATACGCATAGCAGTAATCGGCGCTCCCCTCCACATCGCCCAGCCGTTGCCAGGTCTGCCCATCGTCCACAGAGCGCGCCGCCGCCAGCGGGGTGCGGTCCTTCCATCCCGCCGTCGCACCGTCCTCGCGATGGTTGTACAAAATCACCAGACTCCCATCGGGCATCCTCGCCATCGTCGCAGGCGCCGCCGGTGCAGGCAATGCCTCCCAGCAAAACGGCGCACCCCAATTCTCGCCGCCATCCCTCGACCAGGCTCCATACACATGGCCCAGCAGGGTCCGCAAATACATGAGTACGCCGTTGGCTGTCTCCACCAGCCCCGGCTCCTGCCCGCCATACGGCCCCGGCAGTTGCACGCCTTCCTCGCTGGGTCGCCAGGTCTCGCCCCCATCGTCTGACAGATAGCACAGATCCCGCGCCAGAGGTGCCCGCTCAATATGCTCAACCCGCGCCACCGGCGCGAGCAGCCGCCCGCTTTCAAGCTGAATCACGCGCGCGTTGTTCATCACGTGGTAGCCATCTTCCGTGGACACCCGTAGCGAATCGCTCCACGTCTGCCCCTCGTCCTGCGAGCGCACTACCCGCACCTGACAATCATCCGGCCCATTCTTACGCAGGTAGAACAACAGCAAATGTCCCGTCTTGGCCTCACGCAACAACGACACCGACATGACATTTTGGCGGGCCTCCTCCGGCGAGACCAACACACGCGGCGGCCCCCACGTCTCGCCCCAATCCACGCTCTCTATCCCCCATATGCCAGCCCGTGCATGGTCTTCCCGTCCGTCAAAGCGCGTCCAGGCGAGCAGCAGTCGCCCATCCGCCAGAAGGATCGTGTCCCCTTCCGAGTTACGCGGGTT
>JAAYXX010000615.1 GCA_012515695.1 Chloroflexota bacterium | reverse complement strand
CGCCTGTGCCTGTATCTCTGTGGGCCATCCCCGAGATGCAGCAGACGGTGGGGGCGCTGTCTCGCGCACAATCCTTTGACGCTGTGGTGGCTTTCCAATCGCCGGTTGCTCGCTATGGCCTGTCGTTCACCGATGTGCCTCGCATCCTGGATGTGGACACGGCCCTTTGTTATCAGATGCGTACGCGATATCTGGCACAGGCAACTCTCGCTGCCCGGCTCCGCACCTGGACAAGCTGGCAAAAGGCGCAGCGTGCCGAGGGGATGCTGTGCAAATGGTATGATGCTTGTACCGTCGTCTCGGATATAGAGCGCGATTACTTGCAGGGCATCGTGCGCCTGGCGGACTGTCGTGTTGCGACCAGCCCCAACGGCGTAGACTGTGAGCGCAACCATCCCGGCATGGCAGTGAAACGACCATACACCCTGATCTACAATGGCGCGCTCACCTACAGCGCCAACTATGACGCGATGCGTTATTTCCTCGGGGACATTTACCCGCTTATCCGGCGGCAGCAACCGGCGGCTTCGCTGACCATTACCGGCTCGACGACGGGGGTTGACCTGGCGGGCCTGGCGCTGGATGACAGCGTGTGCCTGAGCGGGTACGTGGATGACATTCGTCCGCTGGTGGCTGGCAGCGCAGTTTGTGTGGTGCCCCTGCGAGAAGGGGGCGGCACCCGGCTCAAGATATTGGAAGCGATGGCGCTGGGCACGCCGGTGATTGCTACGTCCAAGGGGGCCGAGGGGCTGGACGTTGTAGACGGCGAGCATCTGTTATTGGCTGACGACCCATCGCAATTTGCCGCGCTCACGTCGCGCTTACTATCGGACGAGGGCTTGCAGCGTCATCTGGCGGCCAAGGCGCGCCGTCTGGTGGAAGAGCGGTACGATTGGCGAGCCATCGGGCAGCGCTTTACCGACTTGGTTGAGGAGACGGTGGCGCGCAAGAGAAGCCGGGGCAACCATGAATAGCCTGCGTTGGAATCGGGCCACTGTGGCGCGATGGCGGACGGCGTTGATCGTCCTGGCTACCCTGTTGGCGGCTGTCTACGTGGGCCAGCGTCCCAGCCGGATGTTTCTCGTGCTGCCGATAGTGGCAGCAGGGGGGGCGCTGCTCTTGTGGAAGCCCGCCTATGGCCTGCTGCTCCTGGTGGTGGCGGCCCTGGCCTTGCCGCTGGAGTTTGGCACTGGCACCGAAGTCGCGCTCAACCCGGCGGCCCTGCTGATTCCGGGGTTGGTGGCGCTCTGGATGGTGGACATGCTGCGGCGTCGGGCCTGGCAGATAGCGCCTTCCCGTGTGAACAAGCCCCTATTCTTGTTCCTGCTGGCGGGGCTGCTATCGCTATTGGTGGGGAACGCCCTGTGGGACCCGGCTGTCCCGCGCCCTGGCAACATGACCCTGGTGCAGCTTGCCCAGTGGGCCATCCTGGCCTTTTCCGCGAGTGCCTTCTGGCTGACGGGCAACCTGGTGGGCGACGAGCGTACCCTGCGTCGACTGACCTGGACTTTGCTATGGGTGGGCGGCGGTCTGGCTATCCTCAGGGTGTTGCCGAGCATTGGCCGCGTCATAGCCCAGAACACCACCGGGGCGTTGGATCGCTCGCCCTTTTGGGCGCTACTGGCCGCCGTTGGTGGGGGGCAATTGCTCTTTGACCACGAGTTGTCGGGCAGGCGGCGTGCCTACCTGCTGCTCGTGCTGAGCGCTGTGCTGTACTATGCGTTCGTCGACCAAAGACAGACTGCGTCCAACTGGGTCGGGGTAGCTGCTGCGGCAGGGGTGCTCTTCTGGCTGCGTTTCCCGCGCGCGCGCAGGCCATTGGTCGTGGCGGTGCTTGTGTTGGCTCCTTTCCTTTTTCCCACCTTGTACGAGTTTGGAGGGGGCGAGGCGGAATGGCAGGAGAGCGGCGGCTCGCGGCTTGTGCTCATCGGGCGAGTGTTGCAAGTTACCATGCGTAACCCCATCACTGGCCTAGGGCCAGCTTCCTATCGCCCCTATGCAGGCATGGAGCCATTGGCCTATGAGGGCGCTTTTTGGGTGAACCCGCAGATCAATTCGCACAACAACTATGTGGACCTGTTCGCCCACGGGGGGCTGCTGGGACTGGGCCTTTTGGGCTGGTTTTTCGGCGAGCTGGGCGGTCTAGGGCGGAGGCTGGCCCGGCGCTTTGAAACGGGGTTCGTAGCGGGGTATGTGCGCGGTATGCAGGCTCTGCTCGTAGCTGCGTTGGTGTTGATGATGTTCGCCGATTGGATCCTGCCTTTTGTCTACAACATCGGCTTCTCCGGCTTTCAGGCCAGCGTGCTGGTCTGGCTGTTTCTGGGGGGGCTGGTGGCCGTCGAGCGTTGAGCGCAGGAGGGGCTGGCGGTATGGACCTGTCAATCATCATCGTGAATTGGAACACGCGAGAGCTTTTGGCCGAATGTCTGCGTTCGGTGTACGCCGATGCCGGGGATCTCGCGCTAGAGGTCATCGTGGTGGATAACGCCTCCCGCGATGGAAGTGTCGAGATGGTGCGGGAGCAGTTTCCCCAGGTGCGGCTGATCGCCAATAGCGAGAATGTCGGGTTTGCGCGGGCCAACAACCAGGGGATGCGGGAGAGTGCAGGCCGGTACGTCGTCTTGCTCAATAGCGACACCGAGGTCAAGCCGGGCGCGTGGGCGGCGTTGGTGCGAATGATGGATGCCCATCCAGAGGCCGGGGCGGCGGGGCCGTATTTGCTCAATGCAGACGGGTCGCTGCAACCTTCCTGTCATCCGGTGCTCACGCCAGGCAGGGAATTGTGGCGGCTCTTATTCCTCGAACGGATACTCTCCCGCGCCACTTATCCGATGGAACGCTGGGACACCACGCAGCCGCACCGGGTCGAGGTGATCAAGGGGGCCTGCCTGCTGCTGCGACGCGCGGCGCTGGATCAGGTGGGGCTGCTGGACGAACGGTACTTTATGTATACGGAAGAGATGGACTTGTGCCACCGGATCGGACAGGCCGGTTGGCTGCTCTACTGGGTGCCTCAGGCGCGCGTCGTGCACTATGGAGGCGCCAGCACGCGCCAGATGGCCGAGGCCATGTATCTGGAGCTATACCGCAGCAAGATACAGTTTCAGCGCAAGTTCTGGGGAGATGGGCGGGCGCGCTGGTTCAAGGCGCTGCTCTATCTGGCCTATGGGCCGCGCTGGCTCGTGACGTCCGTGGCGCGGTTGTGGAATGCCTCCCTTGCCCCTCGCGCGCGAACCTACCGCCAATTGTTGGCTCGCTTGCCAGCAATGTGACCGATTGACCTGACGGGAGAATCTTTTGCGGCTTTGCTATATTCTGCTTTCGCCCACCTTTGGTATGCACCAGTACACCGCCGATCTGGCGAATCGTATGGCGCGGTGGGACTATGAGGTGCATCTGGTCACCGGCGTGCGTTACCCCGCTGATCGCTACTTGCCGAATATTCGCGTGCATACGCCCGTGGAGACGCGAGACACGGGCTTTTCCCTCGATGCCTTGCAGCCTCGTGCCCTGAGCAAAATCGCGGCGACCCTGGATGATATTCGTCCTGATGTCGTTCACATCACCGGCCCCCACATCTGGAATACGGCGGTCATTAGGCAGTTGCGGCGTCGAGGGGTGCCGGTGATTCACAGCCTGCATGACCTGGACCCACATCCGGGGAGTGCCTACGGGTCGCTGCTGCACTTGTGGAACCGGGCTATCGCTCGCAGTGCTGACCACATTCTGGTACACGCTACGCGTTATCGAGAGCGAGTGCTTGGACTGGGCGTCCCCCTGGAGCGGGTGAGCAGCCTGCCGCTATTGCATTTGTTCCTGGGGCAGCGTTGGCTGGAACAGGTACCACAATTGGCGGCGGATGTGCGCTATGAGCCGCTGGTGCTCTTTTTCGGGCGGCTGGAACGCTACAAAGGGGTTGGAGAGTTGCTTTCTGCCTGGTCTCTGCTAGGGACGAGAGCGGCCAGGCTGGTGCTGGCCGGGCCGGGGGAATGGGAGCAATTGTGGCCCGATCCCTTGCCGCCGGGTGTGGAAGTGCGTAATCGCCTGATTGACGATGACGAGGCGCTGGACCTGTTTCGACGCTGTGCCCTGTTGGTGTTGCCCTACATTGGCGCTACCCAGTCTGCCCTGATCCCGGCGGCTTATTACTTTCACAAGCCGGTGATCGCTACGCGCTCTGGCGCGCTGGCGGAATATGTGCAGGAGGGCGTTAGCGGTTGGCTGGTCAAGCCGTCGGACCCGCGAGAGCTGGCCGCCTGTCTGGCGGATGCTCTGGCTGACCCGGAGCGGCTGCCGCGTATGGGGGCCGCCGGACGCGCCT
>JAAYXX010000614.1 GCA_012515695.1 Chloroflexota bacterium | reverse complement strand
GCACTCTCCCAGGGGGCGAGGGCGGCATGTATGCCGGTGGCATATTGCCGCGCTTACCGCCTTCTCCCCCCGGGAGAAAGCGGCATACATGCCGGTGCCCGAAGGGCGGATGAGGGCAACTCCGATCCTGCCCTAGCACTTGATCCGCGAAAAGTTGGCGCCATTGGGCAAGATGCCGGCGGTCCATCACCTGGAGCGTTGCCATCGTTGGCGGCCAGGGCGCGGCAGGAATGCCGCGGCTACGGGCTTGTAACGGCGGCCCTGGCATGGTAAGATAGCGTTGCCGGGTCGAGCTTTTACCCTGCGCTCGACCTTCTCTTGGATAGGCCCTGCGAGCGACCCGGACAGGCCGCCCGCACACCATCCCCCTGCGGAGCCGAACTATGAACATCATCCTGATCGTCTCGGACACGTTTCGCTACGACAACCTGTTCGACCGGGCGGCTATGCCCGTTCGCACGCCCGAACTGGATCGCTTCAGCCAGCGGGCGGTGAGCCTCTCCAACCTGTACACCTCTAGCTTTCCTACCATCCCGCACCGCACCGACCTGACCTCGGCTCGTTATGGCTGGCCGTGGTACGGCTGGCAAGACCGCCGCCAGTCTAGCCGCAATCATCTGCCGGACTTACTGGGGCAGGCGGGGTATGTCACCCAATTGCTATGCGACTGCCCGCACCTGTTCAACGCTGGCTTTCAGTTTGGGTTCCACGCGGCCTATGCGCTGCGTGGCCAGGAGGCCGATATCCCCTTCCTGCGGATGAACCACCCCATCGAGCAGGCCATGCCGCCGGAAAAGACCCGCTATGGCCGCCACTTCCAGGGGCGGAATCTGGTGGACATTGCGCGGTGGACCAACAGCCGGTGGTATCGGGAGGCGGACCGCTTTCCGCCTCGCACGGCGGCCCACGTCGTCGAGTGGTTGGAAGAGAATTACGCCTATCATCCCTTCTTCCTGTGGATTGACATGTTCGACCCGCACGAGCCGTGGGACCCGCCCGAGTACATGGTGCGACGGTATGACCCCGACTATCGCGGCGCGCCCATGTTGCACCCCAACTATGGTCATGCCAACGACCTCACGCCGGAAGAGTTGCGTAATCTGCGCGCCCACTATTGCGCCGAGGCTGAACTGGTGGACCGTTGGGTGGGGCGCATCCTGCAAAAGATTGACGACCTGGCTTTGTGGGACAATACCATCGTTGTCTTTACCAGCGACCACGGCACGAGCCTGGGAGAGCACGAGCGGACGGGCAAGACCAACATCAACCAGGGAGATGAGCGCTGCTGGCCTATCTATCCCGAAGTCGCCCACATTCCTTGCCTGATCGCCGCCCCTGGCCTGCCGGGGGGAACCACGGTGGACAGCCTTTTGCAGCCGGTGGATATTTTGCCTACACTGTTCGACCTGGCTGGCGTGGAGGCCGGGCGGGCGGAGCGCTTCCACGGGCGTTCCTTTGCCCCGTTGCTGCGCGGCGAGCCGATGGAGCCGCTGCACGACTGTGCCATCTCTGCCTCGTTCTTGCGCCGCGCCAAGGATGCTGCGCCCGACAAATGGACGACGCCCGTACTCTATACCACGGAATGGGCCTACGCGCCCATCGGGGCGAACGGGGAACGCGAGCTGTATTACCTGGCCGATGATCCCTACGCCGAGACGAACGTGGCCGCCGACCACCCGGCTATCGTGCGCGTCCTGCACGAGCGCCTGATCGAGTGGATGTATCAGGTCGGCGCACCCGACGAGGCCATCTCTGTGTTTCGATAGGGGCGAGGCGTAACCAGCAGGACGGCTTCCGGGGTGATCTCGTTTCGGGCGTTTGGAGTGTGACGAGGGGGAGAGCGATGAGCGTTCTGCAGGCGGAGGCCCTGCGCGCCGAGCGGGACCTGCGTGTCGAGATGGCGAACTTGCGCCGCGAGGGTATTCCCGCGCTACTGGCCGGGTTGTTGGCGACAAGCTGGCTCTGGTCGTCCTTGCGCTTTGTGCGTCAGGGGGTGATGGGGCCTGTCGAGTTGGGGGTGATTGTGTTGGGCGCTCTGGCCTGGGCGGTCTATGGCCTGCGCGAGCGCCATCTCCCCCTGGCTTGCTGGCTCCTGGTGTTCGATATGGTGCTGATTGGAATCCTGGTCGTCTCGGCGCAGCCCACCGCCTTGACGCTGGCTTTTGGTTGCCCAATCATCATCATTGCCAGCGCGCTCTTGGGCAACTGGCAGGCGCTGCTCACCGCCACGCTGTTGGGGGGGCTGGTCCTGTTGGGATACCCTCACCTGCCGCTTGCTGGCAGCCCAGAATTGAACCCGTTCAATATTCTGATTCTGTATTACCTGACCTGCGCTACATCCTGGTTGGTATTGCGCCCCTTGCGGATGGCGATGGGCTATGCCCTGAGTGGCTGGGATCGCGCCCGCCTGGCGCTGGAAGAGGTGCAGCAGCGGCGAGCCGAGTTGTACCGCGCCGTGCGCGCACTGGAAGAGACGACCGCCCGGATGGAGCGGCTGAACAATGAACTGGTTGTGGCGCAGCGCGAGGCCGAGACTGCGCGCGCGCTCAAGGCCCGCTTTGCTGCCACGGCCAGCCACGAATTGCGTGGTCCCCTCAATCTGATCCTGGGCTTTAGCCGGTTGATGGCCCTGTCGCCGGAGCGGTACGGCGTGCCGCTTCCAGCGCCCTACCGTGCCGATGTGGATGCTGTCTACCGGAACAGCCAGCATCTTGTCGCCCTGGTAGATGACATTCTGGATATGTCTCATATCGAGGCGGAGCGCCTGCCTCTGGTCAAGGATACCGTTGACCTGCACGAGGATGTGGTGAGAAAGGCGGTGAGCATTGTGCTGCCCCTGGCCGAGCGCAAGGGGCTGACGGTGCGTACGCAACTCGCCGACAATCTGCCCACTCTGATCGTAGACCCTGTGCGATTGCGGCAGGCGTTGCTCAATCTGTTGACCAACGCCATCCGTGTTACTACGCAGGGGAGCATCACGCTACGCACGGAGCAAGTGGATGCTTGTGTTCATGTGAGCGTGGAGGACACTGGCCCGGGCATCCCCGCCGAGGACATTCCGCGATTGTTCCGCGAGTTCAGCCAGGTACACATGGCCGAGACTCGCGCCGAGAGTGGCACCGGTCTGGGCTTGAGCATCAGCAAGCACCTGATCGAGTTGCACGGCGGCCATATCTGGGTCGAGAGCACGTTGGGAGTAGGGACTGTTTTTCACTTTACCGTGCCTCTGCCTGGCACGCAGCCGCAGGTAATGGGCGAGGTACGCACAGCGACTACCACGCCCCGCCGGGTGTTCAACACTTGTCTCGTCGTTCACCGCGACCCGCGCATCATCCGCCTGCTGGCCCGCTATATTGAGAATTACCGTATTGTGGGCCTGCCAGACGAAACCCAGGTGCGCGCCATTACCGAGGAACTGCACCCTCGCGCTGTTTTGGCCCCTACGGAGCTTGGCCCGTTGGTGGCGGAGCAACTACAGGGGGTGGCTGGCGATGTGCCCCTGATTACCTGCGGAATGCCCGAGCTATCGGGGCACTTTGCGCTGGAGGGGGTCGTCGCCTATCTGGTCAAGCCGATTCTGCAGGACACGGTAGTAACCGTAATGCAAAAAGTGGCTGTTCAAGAAGGGGAGACATGCGTTCTGTTGGTGGACGATGACCCGGACGCCATCCGCCTGATCGAGCGCATGTTGACGGCGGTGCCTCACCCCTATCGTATCGTCAAAGCCTACAGCGGCGAGCGGGCGCTAGAGATCATGGAGAAGTTGGTTCCCGACGTGATCTTTTTGGATCTTGTTATGCCGGGGCTGGATGGCAGGCAGGTGCTTGAGCAGATGCGAGCCGACGAGCGTCTGAGCCAGGTTCCAGTGGTGATTATCTCGGCGAGGGATTGGGTGGAGGAGAGCAACGCCATCACTGCGCCCATCGCCCTGCATCGCCGCGATGCGCTGGATATCGCCGGGGGGATCAGGTGTCTGCGCGCTCTGCTGGACGCTCAACAGCCCCGCTATCTGAACCCTGAATAAGCGCGTCAATCGTTTGCAGCAATTGCTGTTGCGTGACTGGCTTGCGCAGGACACAGTTGGCGCCCAGTGCCAGCGCCAGCCTTGGCTGCGAGATCACCGAGCAGATGATCACCGGGATGTTCTGCGTTTCGGCAGGGTTCTCAGCCGTTGCAGGATCGCCCAGCCATCCCATTTGGGCATTAGCACGTCCAGCAGGATCAGGTCGGGCAGATCGTCGTGCAAGAGTTGTTCCAATTCGTTTCCGTGTTGGGCCACGCGGATGGTATACTTTTCGTCGGCCAGATAGCGCTGGTAGAGCTGGATGGCGTCGCCGTCGTCATCCACGATGAGGATGGTGCTGGCCTGGGTGATGGGTAGCATTCCCACCAACGTGCAGGCCCCCTGGTCGGTGGTGGACCACAGGCGGCCACCGTAGGCTTCCAGAAGCGCCTCGCAGATGGCCAACCCCAGGTCCGAGTTGGCGTTGGCGTCCGGCGTCTGCCGGGGTGGATGCTCTTGCAATGGCCCCAACCGCCAGACAAGCGCGCCTTTTTCCGTGTGGATATGCAACTGTAGCGTGCTCTCGCTGGCCCGGCGAATTCCCTCGTTCAGCGTTCCGATCAAGATTTGCCGCAGTACGGCGGGGTCGGCCTGGATGGTGGGGAGGGCAGGGGGCGCGTCCACATGCAAGGCCAGCCCTTGTGCCCGGAGGACCGGCACCATCATCTGACAGATGCCGCGAAACAGCGCGCCAAGGCACACCGTTTCGCGTGGCGAACTGGTAGCCAGTTGGATGGCCTGCTGGCAGGCGCGCTCGCGGGGGGTCTGGTCTGGCGGGGTTTCCGGGGGGTCGGTGCGTGGCTCGTCGGCGGGCGCGTGCTCCTGGCAATGCCTGGCCCACAGGATGCTGGCTACGGCCTGGAGCGCCTCCTGGTGACGCCGGTAATAGGTGGCCTGGCTGAGGCCCAATTCCTGGCAGGTTTCAGCCTGGCTAAGTGACTGGACATAACGCGCCCACAAGAGACGATAGTTGAGCCATTCGGGTCTATCCAGAGGGATGATAGCGGGAGGCCGGAGGGTTTCGATGGTCTCTCGCAAGAGCGTGCGCAGAGATTCCGCAGCGGTTTGCCCCACGGTCGAGGAGAGGTGCAACAACTCGACCAGGGGATGCGTCTGCAAGTGTGTAGGGTCATAAAAGTAAACCAGGGCATCCCTCACATGGCGCTCAAAGGCATCTTCTCGCATCCGCGGTGCTCCATTGCTCAGTAATGCAGGATATACTGCTTTCGTCATGCGAAAAAGGCGATAAAGCTGCGAGAGCCAGGCTATTCCGGCTGGGGTGCGAATATGATAAACTGGAAACAGGCCAGCTTATGGCGGCGGGTCTATTGGGCTGCCATAGGGCCGACAGTGCAGTTATTGTAGCATGTCTCGCTGTTCCTGCCAAGGGACGGCGAGACTGGGTCCATTGCTGCTGTCAGCGCCGAAAGGAGGATGCAACAGCCCACGGTCACTGCTAAAGGTTCACGCATCGGAAACGGTACCCATCTCTTTCGTTACCTATTCCACAGGAGGAAACCATGAAGCGTTTCAGTCGGCGTGAGATTCTGCGGTATGCCGGTATTGCTGCTGGGGGCGTAACCCTGGCCGCTTGCCAGCCCAAGGTCGTCGAGGTCGAAAAGATCGTCAAAGAGACGGTAGTGCAAGAAGTTGAGAAGGTCGTCAAAGAGACGGTCGTCGTCACTGAGGAAAAGGTCGTCAAGGAAACGGTGGTTGCTCCCGCCAGGGCAGACCTCAAGGGCGAACTACGCGTCTTTTTGGCTGCGGGCGCGCCGGTGGAGCCAGTCCACGAGTTCCTTTCTGCCTCGATGACGGGACGCTTCCCCGACGTGTCCGTCAAGTTTGAGTATATCGTGGGCGATCAGGCGGAAAAGGTCTATACCCAGGCTGCGGCGGGCACGCTGCCCGATGTGATCCACACCGCGGACTTGTGGGTAGTACCCTTTGCCAACAACGGGGTTACGCTGGACCTAAAGCCCATGGCGGAAGCCGACCCTGAG
>JAAYXX010000613.1 GCA_012515695.1 Chloroflexota bacterium | reverse complement strand
GGCGTTGATATTGGCCTGGTACTGTTGGATGGCCCGCGCGCTATTGGCCGCCTCCAGCTTGCGCTGCTCGGCCTCGATCTCGGTGTCGGCGGCCTTGATCTTGGCCTCCAGGTCGGCAAGCTGCTCCCGCACAAAAGCCTGGCGCTCCTCCGTCTCGCTCGCGGCGGGAGTCACCAAGATCAGTTGGTTGGCGATTTCATCCGCCAGCGCGCGCGCCCGCTCGGGGTCCGTATCGCGCACGCTGATCTCTAGCAACTGGGTGCCCGATACCTGCCGCGTCGAGACGCTACCCGTCGAGGGAACATATTGCAGCCCCAGGCTCTGGGCCGCTCCAACCAGGATTGGCCGCCGCCGAACCAACTCGGCGTAGGTTTGGGCCAACTGCTGGCTGATGTAAAAGTCAGTGCTGTTCGGGTTCGCCTTCTGCAAACTCTGCCCGACCATTACGGTGGTGGTGGCCTGGTAGATGCGGGGCATCTGGAGCGTGCCAATATAGCTGGACACCGCCGCCACCAGCGTGCAGGCCACCATCAACCACCACCACTTGCGAAAGACCGCCAGGTATTGCTTCAGGGTGTAGTTACTATCCATATATCTTGCTCATATTCCCTTGGGCTATCGCCCAGATCATCGCAGCACAGTCCATACACAATCCTGCTTGACCTTTAACCAGTATCCATTGCCAGGTTTCAACTCTTTCAGGCTGTTCAGCACAGGCACGTTCCCCGCCTTGTAGCTCTGCCATTGCCCAGTGGTTCTTGATGGGTCGTAAGCATACACCAGTTCGCATACATCCTCAATACCTGCCAGAGCTTCCTCAATCGGTCGCGCAGACTGGCCGGGATAGCCCACCAGATTCCAGCCCGCGCGGAGAGGGATGCTCATTATAGCTGGCGCAGAGCCTTCCACCGCCAGACTGGTTGCTTCTGTCGCATACACCCATATCCCCTGCGTATGATCGAGCGTCAATGCACTCGTCTCCTGCGACGGGCTGAGCGAGTTGTAGCACTCCCACGTATCGCCTGCGCTCGACTGGGCGCGAACGCAAACCTGATCGCAAGCCCCCCCGATTGCCGAAAACACATCACCTACCGTGCCATTGACAGGGATGAGAGGGAACGAGATCAAGTTCCAGCCTTCCGTCAGCTTAATCGAGTAGGTCAATGGGACATCTGAGGAAGGCTGCTTCTCGGACGCTTCTATGGCCGCCACGAGGTTCTGAATATAGAAGAGGTCTCCTCGGGCAAAGGCCGGGACGTCAAGGTATCTGACAAGCTCGTCGTAAGGCTCTTGGAGAATCAGGGCTTTGGCCTGAAAGATGGCGTTATAGTCGAAAAGGACCTGGAGCGCCCCTTCTCCTCGCGTCGCGTCGTACCTGGACACAAACCAATACGGCGCAACCCTGCCGCACTCATCCACAGCATCCCGAACCTGGGGTAGGGCATGGTCACGCAAGTACTCCGCCAACTCGGGAGTCAGGTACATGAAATTCGCTGCTATAGACAGAGGTTGCTCCCATCCATACGGCAGGTCCTGGCCAAAGCCCTCTACCCGAAGTTGCAACAGCCTTTCCAACTCTGCCCGCACATCACTCGACTCGGGATAGCCCGCTGCCTTTTCCAGCTCTAAATACGCCCAATAGCCAGCAATATAAGCATTATGGGCATAAGGGTGATCCAGCAATTGCTGGTCTGTCATCGCGGTGGCAGGCAGTTTGTACTTGATCTTGCGATACACCTCATCTTCGGTACCAAAAACTTGGGCATATTTCCACATGCCATAGTATCTGTAGCAGTCCTCCCAAACACGTCGCTCAGGAGGC
>JAAYXX010000612.1 GCA_012515695.1 Chloroflexota bacterium | reverse complement strand
GAGGTCGCCAACGAGCAGGTAGCCACCATCACCGTGCGCCCCACCGCCTATCGGGTGGCAGTGCGCGGCCACGGCGTGTTGGTGCGCACGGGCACGACGAACAAGCGGCTGGCTATCGCCCAGGCCGAGGCCATCCGCCCGCGTCCGCTCGGTTTTGAGGAAGAAGCCGTCCCCGGCGCGACGCTGGAGGACCTGGATGAGAGCATCATCGAGGAATACCAGCGCAACCACATCCGCCGTGGCCCGCGCGGCGAGTCTTTTTCCCGGCTGGAACTGCTGCGCGACGCGGGCGCGCTCGATCCTTCTGGCACGCCCACCAACAGCGGCATGCTGCTGTTCGGCAAGTATCCCCACCGCTTTTTGCCGCAGGTGGGGGTGATTGTGGTGCGTTTCAAGGGAACCAGCGTGCGCGAAGCGGTGGCGACATCGGAGCGGTACTTGCGCCGGGTGGAGATCGTCGGCCCGGCGGCGCGACTGGTCGAGCGCACCTGGGAGGTGCTGTTCGAGGAGATTCAGCAGCAGCCGCAGATCAAGGGGCTAAAGCGGCAGGAGACGTTTGACTATCCGGTGGAGGCGGTGCGCGAGGCGGTGGTCAATGCCATCTGCCACCGCGATTACAGCATCACCGGCCAGCGCATCGAGATTCGCCTGTTTGATGATCGGATGGAGATCATCTCCCCCGGCGGGCTGCCCGGCCATATGACGCTGGACAATATCCTCGAAGAGCACTATTCGCGCAACCCCCGGCTGGTGCGCGGGCTGTTCTACTGGGGCTATATCGAGGAACTGGGCCAGGGGGTGGATATTATGTACGAGGCCATGCGCCGCGAGCACCATCCCGCGCCCGAGTTCCGCGACACGGGCCGCAGCTTTACCGTTACGCTGTTCAACGAGGTGGACGAGGTAGCCCAACTCTTTGGCGACCAGCTCAACTCCCGGCAGGCGCGGGCCTTGCGCTTTTTGGAGACGAACGAGCGCATCACTAATCGCGACTATCGCGAGCTGTGCCCGGACGTGACGCCGGAGACGCTGCGGCTGGATCTGCGCGACCTGGTGGAAAAGGGCATCCTGCTGAAAATCGGCGACAAGCGGGGCACGTGCTACGTTCGCAAATAGTCCCCTCATTTGGGATAGTGACGAGCGATATCCCAAATAATATCCCAAATAACCCAAGTGGGCGGCGACCTCAATCCCCCAGCACCCGCCGAAAAAAGGCGTCGCCCAGCGCGGCTTTTTCGTCCACATAGACCTGGCGGACACCCTCGGCCCGCCGCAATGCCTCCTGCTTGATCTCCAGATACTCTTGCCGTAGCGCGGGGTCGCGGCGTAGCTTGTCCCGAAACAACAAATGCCGGGACAACTCTCGCGAGCCGTGGGGGCAGACGTAGAGATGATGGGGCGGCCACGTGGCGCGCTGCTCGCAAAAGGGCGCGGCAGGGGTCAGGTTGCGATAGGCGTACCGCTCTGGGATGCCCTGGTCGCCCTTATAGGCATAGCCCAGGGGCGACAAGACGGCGGTGGCGGCCTCCACGGGGACGCCGGGCGCCAACTCGATGTCGATATCGAGGACGGGCTTGGCGGCCATGCCGGGGATGGAGGTGCTGCCTACGTGGTGCACGGCGAGGGCCAGATCGCCCAGGGCCGCGGCCAGCACAGCGGCCAACTCCTCAAACTCACGCGGCCAACGTGGATCATAGGCGACGACGATGGGGGAGGTGGGCATGATCGAGGTTCTCCGAACTTCATCGATAGATTGCTATCGGTGTAACAAATATATCCGGATATTGTGCCTGAAGGTCCGTCTCGCTGACTTTCTTCTGACCGATAAGTGTGCCTAAAGCATTCAGAGCATCTAGCAGGTTGTTGACGTCACTAGACTGGTTGAACTGAGAAAAGTCCACGATCTTGTAGACATCATCCTTCTCTAGAAACCTTTCTACTCTGCCTACGAGATGCATTTTGGCTGGTAAAGCTGCCTGAAGTGGAGCAGCAATATAATCCGGCACTAGACCACACCAGACGCTGTAAGCTTGAGCTTCATCAGTTATACGGATATATAGTCTGCCTGGGTCTTTACGTGATAGTTGCACATAGCCCTCGAGGAAATCAACCATTTCTTTGAACAGTTTCATCTGTTGCTGCGATAGCACTTGAGAAGGTCGATGCTTGTTTCTAGGTTGTGTCCGAGCAAATAGACTGAGGTTCTTATCAATGAACGCGACAAGGGACCTAATTCGAGCAATCCAGTGTTCTACAGCGGGCGGCTCTGCAGTACCCGTTACTTCAACGAATTGACCCTCGACAAGTCCTTGGCATGTTTGGATGTTGCCGAGTTCGATACTCCTTATCTCCTTACCTTTCAGATAATCGTATAAGATTCCGAAATACGCAGGATCAGTTAGTTGTATGGTTTGCTGACGCTCATTTTCCTTGTCTTTTGATGCTCCAGCCCTGCCACTGACAATCGTCGGTATACTAAGCTCTATTCCCCCTGAGATCCCTCCACGGCTTCTGATGGTTTCGCTTAT